>JAESTE010000057.1 GCA_016763735.1 Nitrospinaceae bacterium
GGATCGAACAATCCATCCAAATCCACCAACCCGCTAATACCATACAACCGCTTCAGGACCTTGCTGCCTTTGGGACTTTTCGATATTTTTTTAAGTCCATCTCTAAGCTTCGCTTTCAAACCTTCAGGAATATCTTTGCGGACAGATACCGTGTCGTTGGGTATTTCCTTGGTATAGGCAATGACTTTTATCTTTTCAAATACATCGGGATAAGATTTCGCAACAGCGGCACGAGACCCATCGTAAGCAGCCCCGCCATCGACCTCACCTTTGTATATAGAAAGAACCACCGCGTTATGCGATCCGGCAAATACGGATTTACCAAAAAATGTTTTCGGTTCAAACCCCTTAGAAAGCAATAATGTTTTGGGATACAAATGCCCTGAAGTGGAAGCCGGGTCGACAAAGGCAAACCGTTTGCCCTTCAAATCTTTTAAGGATTGAATGCCGCTGTCAGCGCGTACCGTGATCTGCCCCCGGTAAAAGGGACTGCCAAACCGCTGCACCACCAGCAACAGTTCAACATCATATTTATCTTTGGCCAGGACATAACTGAAAGTCGGCAACCAGCCGATATCGACTTTGCCTGCACCCATGGCTTCGATCACCGCCGCATAACTGGTCGCTACCGAGGTTTTAAAATACAGTCCCGTTTCCTTATGCAACAGGTCGCCAACCTCCCGCCCGCCCTTTACAATGACCTGTGCATCCCCCGAAGGCACAAACATCATTCGAAGGGGATTTTTGGATGTGCCCAACATCTCTGCCAAAACAGGTTGCGGCAAAATGGCTACCTGCAAAAATATGACAATGAGTAAACAAGCAAATCTAAACGAATAAAAAAGTCGGGAAAGGAAAAAATTCAACGAAGGCTCCGAGAGTAATTTAACTTCCTTACATTATACTATGGAGCGAGGGCAGAAAAACGGCATAAAAAAAGGGGTAAGCCGCATTGCGGCCTACCCCTTTTAAAAAATCTCAGCTTATTTTACCCATTCAGAACGGATGAATTTAATTACATCCCAGATTTGCTTGTCTTTCAAAGTTTTACCATGGCCAACCATACCTGTTCCCTTGGAACCATTTTTGATGATATGGAACATCTGACCAGCAGAAACCTTTTTCATGGTCTCAGCACATGTGAAATTACGAGGATTCGGTTTCAGAGCTTTACCTAATTTTCCAGCTCCATCACCTTTTTTGCCATGACACATTTTGCAAGCCATTGGCTTTGCGGTTTTCATATAAATTTTCTTACCGTTAGCTGCATTAGCCTTGGCTGTCTTATCTTTTTTAGAAATGCTGCCAGGAGCCGATTTGGTTTTACGAGGCTGCGGACATTTGCCACCAGCGAAAGCAGAACTAACCGTGAACAAACTGAATATTACCAATACACTTAAAATTAAAGCCTTTTTCATTAAACAATCTCCTCTTTAAAATAGTGGATCAAAGCTTATCTAAAAACCCAAATTACCGGTTTGTTGCATATTTAAAAATAGATTTCCCAAATCTGAGCGGCAAAAAAATCAATTGAACCAGCCCATGACCACACCCCCTTTAAAGGGCAAATGCTTAACGGGAAAGGCGCATTATAGTCCATTCGCTTTTTCTGTCAATAAAAAATCCATAACTAAAAACCCGTATTTCACAGGAAATTAAAGGGGGAATTGCCGAGAAAAACTTGCGGCATTGGGAAACATTCTCAGGAAATTCAACAGGTTTTTTTCAATATTATTTACAATTTTCAGATTCAACAATAAATTAACTTATCGCAAATTTTTTCAATCATTTGGGTTTTTTATTGCGTCTGATTCCATAGCGTTTCGGGCAATTTTTCTTGCTCGGAACTGTCGAATCAAGTATGATTTGACCATAAATTTGAACCCACATTTACAAGGCTAAAGTTAATCAGCCTTGTGCTTAAATAGTCCCCTCCTAAAGAATTTAATGTTCTATTTTCCTCTATTTTGAGGAAGGGGATTGGTTTTGCTCGTTTGAGTTTTTTTCGAAAAAAAACTCGATGAAAGACAGAATGTTAACTATTTTACAGGGGGGAGTGATTCAATGAATGCTTTACTCAAACACCTCAGTTCAAAATTTAAAAAAATCAAATATCTAACGAAACTTGAGCAGATTCCTCAATTGACCGATTCAGAACGTGAGGATATGCAGAAAGTGAATGATAAGTTTGTTTTCCGCACCAACGACTATTATCAGTCTCTGATCGATTGGGACGACCCAAACGACCCCATTAAGCGCATTATAATGCCCGATGTCGAAGAGTTGAATGAATGGGGTCAGCTTGATGCTTCCAATGAAGAAAAATACACGAAAGTCCACGGTTTAGAACATAAATATACCTCGACTGCATTATTGTTGGTTAATGAAGTCTGTGCTGCCTATTGTCGCTTCTGTTTTCGTAAACGGCTGTTTATGAACGAGAATGATGAAGTCACTAAAGATATTAGCGAAGGTCTGGAGTACATAAAAAATAACAAGGAAATCAATAATGTTTTGCTAACGGGCGGCGATCCTATGATCCTTTCCACCAGCAAACTGGAACCGATTATCCAACAGCTCCGCGAAATTGATCATGTAAAGATCATTCGCATTGGCACCAAGGTTCCGGCCTTTAATCCGTTTCGGATTTTAAACGATCCGTCTTTGCTTAAAATGTTCCGCAAATACAGCACCAGCGAAAAGAGAATCTATGTCATGGCGCATTTCAATCATCCGCGAGAACTTACGCCACAGGCAATTGATGGACTCAACGCTTTGATGGATGCGGGAGTCTCACTGGTCAACCAAACACCTATGGTAAAAGGAGTCAATGACGACCCCGATGTGCTGGCCGAACTATTCTCCAAGCTTTCTTTCATAGGTGTTCCGCCATACTATGTATTTTTGTGTCGCCCGACTCTCGGTAATGAAACTTATTCTATTCCCGTTGAAAGGGGTTATGAAATTTTTGAAAAGGCACGAATACGTTGTTCCGGTCTTGCTAAAAGAGCTCGCCTTGTCATGTCCCATGAATCGGGGAAAATAGAAGTTGTGGGAATGACTGAAGAACAAATTTTCTTCAAATATGCACGTGCCGCAAACGAGGAAGATAACGCTCGTTTTTTGGCGTTCTATAGAAACCCCGATGCCGCCTGGTTCGATGATTACAAGGAAGCCAGTGAAGAGTTTTCATTATTTGCAAATAACGAAACCAGCGGGGTTGCTAATTAAAACCGCTTTGTCACCCCATTTCTTCTTTTGTTAAGGTTGGCTAACTCATCTAGAACTGCATTTTTGAACTCCCACTGATGGATTTCATATTTTTTCTCCTAATTATTCTGGCTTTCTATAATTCCGGCCAGATCCTCACAAGCAAACTAAAATTCTCCGGACCCGGCGAAGCATTTTTGTTTTCCACCGCGCTAGGCTCCATTCTAATCTCAGCCATTATTACGGCCTTGGTTTTTTCTGGCGGCATAAGCTCTGCGGTCTGCTGGGTTATTCTTGGAGTATTTTTACTCGTCGGATGGAAAAATTTACTACACCTGAAGCAAGCCTTGAATATTTTCATTAGCCAGCAACCCATGGAGGAGGATGGATTAAAAAATATGGCGCAGTCGTTTCTCGGGCTCCTCGTTCTTCTTTCTATAGGACTGGCCTTGGCTCCTGCATTTGCAATCGATGCTTTAGTCTATCATCTAGCCGTGCCGAAAGCTTTCCTGCAAGCGGGGGGATTGGTTAATCTGCCCAACAACATCTATTCCTTTTTCCCTCAGCAAATAGAAATGCTTTATCTTTTTGCTTTGGCCCTGGGTTCCGATTCGCTGGCACAGCTCACCGGGTTAGGAGTTGTCTTTTTGCTTTTGTTCGCTCTCTGGCAATACTCCAAGCAAAAAGTTGGCGAAAGTTATGCGTGGCTGACCCCGCTGATTTTTATTTCAACTCCCACTTTTTTCAGTATGGCCTCTTCGGCTTATATCGATCTGCAAGCAGCGGCCTATGTTTTCCTGGCTTTTTATTCATGGGAAAACGGATGCACACGAAAACTACCAGCCTGGTTCTTTTTAATGACTCTGTTTACCGGTGCCGCGGTGGCGACCCAATTTACTACTATCATCATTCTACCCCTGGCATTCTTAGGGCTCGCTATTCACGGTCGTAGTCATAAAAACACGCGCCAGACCGCAGGCCAGTGCCTGGTGCTGGTACTGGGTTCTTTGCTAATGCTCTCTCCCTGGCTGGCAAGAAACTATTTTTTTACCGGCAACCCGCTATTTTTTATAGATTTTTTGTCTCTCCCCATCAACCTGACCTTTTTCAGCGAACTGCATTCCCTCTCATTCGATGGTCAAATCGGTATCCTTTATTTATTGCTATTGCCTGCTCTTTTGGGTTTGCGTCGCGAGTCTCACCCTGCAGTTATTGTGTTTTTGGTGCTGCTGGTTTTCTGGTTTGTCCAGACGCAAACCATTCGCCTTCTTGCACCTGCATTTGCTTTCCTTTCGGTGCTAATGGTCAGTGGACTCAAACAGCTATTCCAGCAAAACAGTATTGGAAAAAGCGAAAAGTTTTTTTTGACAACGGTTCTGGCACTTGGTTTGTTGTTCAATACTTCCCTAATAATAAAAGAATGGTTTCGCATTGAGCCGCTTTCTTACCTTCTCAACAAGGAAGATCGAGAACAATTTTTAACACGGCAAATCCCTGCTTACCCTACCTATCAGGACGCCAATAAAATATTGACGGAAAAGGACAGGGTCATGCTGATTGATATGAAAAACCTGGAATACTTAATGAACCAACCTTTCCATAACGATGCTTTTGCCCAGACCTTGACCGAAATTATTGACAAAGGAGTCTATGCGGCCGACATCGCAAATCGACTGCAGACCCGGGGCATTAACTATGCCCTGTTCAACTTCTATTATGTTTTTGGAAAGAATTCCGCACTAACATTTGGTGAAAAAGCGATCTTTAAAAACTTCCTAATTCAACACGGGAAACAACTCTCCGCAAAAAACGGGTTTCTCCTTTACCGCTTTATGCTAGACTCCAATGCTGGAAACCAAAATAAAAACTCAGGCTTTAATTTTGAAGGGCATTAAAATATGGAGCGGCTTGTAGGAAAAAATATACTGATCATCATCCCCAAAGATTATTATATGGAGAGCGAACTCGATCCGGTTCTTGAGGCTATGAAATCGGAGGGAGCTACTGTCATGGTCGCATCCAACAAACTAAAAGAAGCGGTAGGTATGAAAAGCGGTCGCACCACCCCCGATGTATTGATCGTCGATGCCATCGAAGGTATTACCGGAGACAGTTATGTTTCCGCAGCCAAAGGAGTACGGCAAATCAAAGGAGTTTTTCATGGAGTCATCGTAATAGGTGGGAACGGTGCAAGATCCTACTTATGAAGGACGAGTTAGTGCGACTTGTTCTTAATGATCGTCACCGATCTAAAATGGTAGTCGCCGCCATCGGCAGTGCCGTGCCCTGCCTGGGAAAAGCAGAACTGCTGCAAAACATGGAAGTCACGACAGAGCCTGGAAACAAAAAAGCCATCAAGGAATTAGAAGACGCAAAAGCTATTCTGGTCGATGAACCTGTCACCTCACACAACCGTGTCTACACGGTTCAGAATGCGGAGGCAATTGCAGCCTTTCTGAACCCTTTCATAGAAGACGTAGCGAAAACCACGTTGAAATAGAACGAGGCTTTACTTACAAACCTTCCTCTTCCGCGCGGTCCTTATGCATCTTGATAATCTTTATCCGCAATTTGATCGCATCGTTCAAACTTTTTACGAGGCGGTCGTTGGCATCTGGGAAATGCAATTTCTGATTGAACTGATCTAAAGAATAAACCTCAAGCACTTTGGCGAATGCCTCATCGACAAAAGGTCGGGTCATTTGCATCACACCTTCGAAATAGATCGAAATCTTTTCGTGCGCTTCCCAGTTTTCTATAATGAGATTTCTTATCGTTTCCCCTGAAGGCTCCCCGGACTCCGACGTTCTACCCGCCGGAGTCGAGGTTCCCATGATCTTGTAAACATCAATTTTAAACTCGTTTTCCATTCTGTTTCCTGTATCAAAGAAGAATTTTAAATATTTCCTCCCCGTCACCCAACGGGTGTCACCCAACGGGTGCTTACGAGGCGAGACGGGTAGGGATCTGGATATTGACGATTGGCAACAACTAAAAAAACCAACCCTCCCCCAGCCATCAAGCCCTCAAATGATCGGGCTTGAGTCCCTATGAAGGGAGGGGAGTATCTTTGGCTAGCGACTTACAATTTTTACTGATTTTATTTCTATCCGGTCGTTTGGATTATCAGCGGAATCACGAGGAGAATTAACGATCTTATCCGCCACATCCATTCCACTGATAACTTTGCCAAATGCTGTGTATTGGCCATCTAGAAAATGAGAGTCTTTTACCACAATATAAAATTGTGAGCGTGCACTGTTCGGGTCTTGCGAGCGCGCCATGGAAAGAATGCCACGGTCATGCGGCGTATCATTGAACTCCGCATTAATCGTATAGCCCGGCCCACCCGTACCATGACTTGAACGGTCTTCACTTTTAGAGTTTGGATCGCCACCCTGGATCATGAATCCAGGAATCACCCGATGAAAAATGGTTCCATCATAGTACCCTTTATTAGCCAGGTCCTTGAAATTTTTTGTATGACCTGGGGCCAGATCTTCCAGAAATTCCAGTTCAATATTTCCCAAGGTGGTTTCTATAACGGCTATTTCTCCACCTTGCGCGGCAGTCCCGGTCATTAATACTCCCATTAAACTTGCGGCAATGCCTTTAACAAAAATGTTCATGGAACCTCCAGATAAAATTAGCGATAATATTGGAATATTTTAAATAATTCATAGTCGGCTACAACCGACTAAGGCCTTTAAAAAGAAATCATTCTAAATGATAGGATTTCGATTGTCAAACTTCAGCTTGAACCTTCGTACTGGTTTTCTCATCAGCAACTACCTCCTTGCCGGATTGGCCCTGACCTGTCTGACATTGAGTGAGATTTTTTCTGTCTTAGCGGGAGGAATTCTTATTGCCGGATTGATCTATTGTTACGCGTTAGAATATCGTGCAATGATTCCTGTCGCTCCCTCAAAAAAATTTCCCAGATCTACCTGGGGCTTGCTGCTGGTGATTTCACTCTATCTTGGATTCGGCTTTCCCATTCTTAATCTGATATCAGGATTCCTAGTCTACCTACTTTATACCCGCTTCATTTTTAAAACAGAATTCAACGATTACCTGTACGGCTATCTCATTGCTATCGTCTGCCTGTTAATCGGAGCCCTCTACGTCCAGGGCCTAGCCTTCGGTCTTATTTTTCTCGGCTTTTATCTGGTCTTGAGTTGGTGCCTGATTTCTTACCACCTGATGGCGGAACAAGTTAGCAGTCGCAGTCCACCCAAACTATTTAAAAACCGTGGTAAAAACCAAAAACTCAATAAAACTTTATTAGGATGGTCCACCGGACTGGTTGCTCTAAGTTTTATAATGACCGCTGTCATCTTCATCACCTTCCCTCGATTGGGACTGGGCTTCATTGCCTTGAACACGTCTTCTCCCCGCATCACCGGATTTTCGGATGTTGTCACACTCGGCGATGTCGGAAAAATAAAACAAAACTCATCGGTGGTGATGCGCATTGAATACACTCGAAACGGTCAGCCTTACCGACCCAAGTCTCGCATCCTATGGCGCGGTGTGGTGCTAGACCATTACAACGGCAAGACCTGGAACTCCACCTTGAACAACGGATTCAGTCTGTCAAATAAACCGGGACAGGGACTCAGCCTGTTCAAGGTGCCCCGACCCACCGAGGTGGTTGAGCAAACCGTATATATGGAATCCTTTGATATTCCCTATTTGTTCACACATGGCATCCCGGTTTTTGTCGATGGCAATTTCACAAGACTGAACCTGGATCAGGGATTCGTTTTAAAAACCAATCGTGTACAGTCTGGCCCCAAAAAATATACGTTAGTCGCTGAAATATCTAATCCAAGTATGACCTATAGTCTTGCGCTTCCGCATCCCGATGACACTGTTTTTCCTGAACGGTTTTTGCAGCTTCCAGAAATCAGCACAGCCACAAAAAATTTAGCAGCAAACCTGACCCACTCTTCCAATTCAGCCCGAGAAAAAGCATTTAACATTCTCAATCATTTCAGCGATTTTGGTTATACGCTGGAGATGAAAAACGATCCCGATAAAACCGCGCTGGAATATTTTCTATTCGATAGAAAAGAAGGACACTGTGAATATTTTGCTTCTGCCATGGTCATTCTGCTTCGGGCAACCGGAGTGCCTGCCAGACTGGTCAACGGTTTTGTGGGTGTCGAGTGGCACGAATGGGGAAACTACCTTATTATCCGCCAAAGCCATGCCCACTCCTGGGTAGAAGCTTATTTGCCTGGAGTGGGCTGGGCGGTGTTTGATCCTACCCCGCCAGACCCAACCCAAGCCACTGTCCCAGAACTCAACCCCCTGGCACGAACCCTCGATCTACTACGGATGAACTGGCAGCGTTATATCATCCGTTATTCCGTCAACGATCAAGCCAACATGATCCGGTTCTTCCGCTCCAGTGGACGCGATGCTATGGACTCGCTGAAAAACCTGACTTCATTGGAATGGAAAGATATATGGGTATCGAATCAAAAATGGACTTTGTTGATCCTGCTTGTAATGGTTGGCGGTATTATTCTTTTTAGAAAACGCGGGTTTTCACCGCAATCGTCGCAAGCGGTTTTACTGTATGAAGAATTGCAAAAGCGTCTTGAAAAGAACGGCATCAACATAAAACCCAATTGGACCGCGCGGGAACTACTGCACTCTGGCATCCCTGATCAAAAATTCAAACAGGTCGAGCGTCTGATCGACTATTACGAAAAAGTTCGTTTCGGCAATAAACCGACTGACATGAATATCGAAAAAGAAATCAGAGCGGCACTAAGTTCCATTTAGCCTGCATATTGCAGAGCCCTCCGTCATCGCTGTAAAGGTCACGTAATTCGTTGATAAAAATCCGTAAAGTTTTTTGGTTTTTTCTGTTTAGAACTGATGGGCTCTGCTCCTCCCCTCTCATGAGGGGAGGCAAGGCGTAGCCGCAGAGGGGTGTGGATTTTTAATGTGAACTCACAATCCAACCCTCCCCTAACCCCTCCCTATGAAGGGAGGGGAAGAGTTGTTAGTTTGGAGTGACCGATGGATATTCTTGTGATCGAACAGGTTTGGGCAATTGTTTTGTTTTTGCTGGGAGCCTTTGTACTCAA
>JAESTE010000058.1 GCA_016763735.1 Nitrospinaceae bacterium
ACAGGCATTTTCAATTCTGTAATTCTTGGGGGCCAGAACATCACGGCAACGCAGAACAACACGGTTTACACTTCCACACTCGATGTCAATGGTACGGCAAGAATATCCAGCCTGCCAACTCCTATTGGCAGTGTTGAAATGGTGGTAGCTGATGGTAGTGGGAATCTTTTCAAGCAGGCAATTGGCGGAGGAGGGGGGCCAGATGCGGATTGGGATCTGACAACTTTTCCAAATGACATGGTTTCTCTTCCCTCAGGTAATGTGGGCATCGGAACAACAGTTGCTCCTACTGAAAAATTAGAGGTGGTGGGTAATGCAAAAATTAATGGTACGGCAACAATAACCAACCTGCCAACTCCTATCGGCAGTGTTGAAATGGTTGTAGCTGATGGTAGTGGAAATCTCTTTAAGCAGGCCATTGTTGGAGGAGGAGGAGATGATTTGCAAACCGTAACGAATGTGGGCAATACGACCACCAATGATATTGAGCTGACAAACTCAAGCCTTAAAAGTGCCGGTGGCAGCTTCTTAAGATTCGACTTTGGCGGGGATAACAAGGTGATGTGGTTGCAAGATGGGTATAGTGCCGGGCACTATATATACAGTGATAACACTTTGTTGCAACTTCAACATGATCAAATTGATGTTGGATCTAAGGATATTCGCTTAAATGGCCGAGGTGGAGAAAATGTATTTATTGGCGACATTGCTACCGCTAGCGTATCTTCCATAAATACGAATAAGACGGCAGCATTATTTATTAATTCTCGAAACTCTACATTTAATACAGGCATTTTTAATTCTGTAATTCTTGGTGGCGAAAATATCACAGCAACGCAGAACAACACAGTTTACACTTCCATACTCGATGTTAATGGTACGGCAAGAATATCCAATTTACCAACTCCTGTTGGCAGTGTTGAAATGGTCGTAGCTGATGGTAGTGGGAATCTATTCAAGCAGGCTATTGGCGGAGGTGGAAGCACAGATGCCGATTGGGATATAACAACATTTCCAAATGACATGGTTTCTATACCCTCGGGTAATGTGGGAATCGGAACAACGGTTGCTCCTACTGAAAAATTAGAGGTGGTGGGTAATGCAAAAATTAATGGTACGGCAACAATAACCAACCTGCCAACTCCTATCGGCAGTGTTGAAATGGTGGTAGCTGATGTTAACGGGAATCTCTTTAAGCAAACGGTTCCCAGCGGTACAGCCAATGATTTACAGACTGTTTTATCAGTAGGAAATAATACAGGAGGATCACACATACTCGTGAATGGCGCTGATGATATTATTTTAGATGGCGGAGGTTCAACAACTATTTTTTCCGAAATTCAGTGGAGATCCAATTTTGGCACAATTAACAATTACAACGCATCCATATTTTTTGATGAGGAAAACGAAAGTTACCTCAATATTAAAAGTACTACGGGATTTTTCTTTGAAAACACAACTAACACAGCGCGAAATATTTTAATGGGTCAAACAGGGGAAAAAAGTATGCGAATTAATGATGATTTTGCTTCATTGGGACTAGCCTTTCGCTATACGGGCACCGGAGGTGATCTTGTGGTAGCTAGTGTTTCCGCAATTCGTACTTGGACACTGCCAGACCAAACAGGGACGATCGCTATACTAGCTGGTTCAACTGGACAAATTCAGTTCAATAATGGTGGTGTAATGGGAGCTGATGCCAATCTGTTTTGGGATGATACGAATAAGTCATTGGGAATAGGTACAACGACTCCAGATCCAGAGGCCGCATTAGATGTAACAAGCATTACCAGCGGATTCCTGCCTCCTAGGATGTCCACAACCCAAAGAGATAATAATATAACAAGTCCGGTTGCCGGATTGATTATTTATAACACAACTGTTGATAAACACCAGGGATATAATGGTACTATTTGGAACAATATGTATTAATCTGTTTTAACCGAAAAGTAAGCAAACAATACTATATCGTGAAAAACATATTTCTTCTGTATTTGTTTACATCTGTCTGGCTGTTGTCTAGCGCACAGCAGGGTTATTTGATCAATTCCGGTGCGGATGTCAAAGTATTACCGGGCACCTATATGACGGTAAAGGGGTCGGTGATCAACAAAACTGACAATTCATCGAATGACGGTGTTTTTCACAACTACGGAACCATCGATTTGATCCATGATTGGATCAACAATGCGAACAACCAGGCTTTTGTGGCTGCCAGTACCGGTACAGTGGAGTTAACAGGCATTAATCAGTCTATCCAGGGTACAAACACCACCAGGTTTTTCGACCTTACCTTGCTGGGAAGCGGCACTAAACAAATGGATATTGACGCAGAGGTAGAAGGTACGCTCTCATTGAATGACAGGGAGCTGTCAACTCAGACGAATACAATGTTTGTAACCAATACGAATGTTAATGCTGTTACCCGGTCTTCCGGATTTGTAAGCAGTTTGGTTAATGGAAGCTTGTCAAGGGACCTGTCAGGAACAAGTACATACCTGTTCCCTGTAGGATCAAATCTTGGAACTACCAGGTACCGGCCCGTTGAAGTTACTCCCATAACAGCTAACGCTCACACCTACACGGTAAGATTGGCTAATAATGATCCGGATAATGATGGTTTGAACAGATCAAACAAAGAACCTTCATTATCTGCCATCAACCCGCTGTATTATCATAAGGTTAACAGAACGGCGGGTTCCGATCCAGCCGATGTAGCATTGTTTTTTGATGAATCGTTGGACGGGAATTTTTTCACCGCCGCGCATTGGCAAAATGCCCCGCAATGGGAGAAAATAACCAATACCACATTACTTTCTAATATAGCACCGCCTTTAAGCAGCCTTACAGCAAATTCTTGGAATAATTTTGTCCTTGATCCATTTGCGTTGGCGGTTCCCGATAATTGTACCACTTGCCCTGTTATTGGTTCCCAGCTATTTACAGATGGCGAATTTGCCATTGATTACTGTTCGAACCCAGGGGCTATAGACTTTTTGGCAGGTCCAAATAGTGTCACTCTGGAGTGTAACTCCTCTTTATACGGCATAGGAAATTTTGCGGTTGTTACGGATGCAAGTCCTTTCCTTACCAATCTCCAGGGTACCGACCATACTTCTTCAGGAAGTACATATTTTTTCATGGCATCTAACGAAAATCCATTTGGGCCGCAATCCCAGCAGGGTGATCTATTTATAGAGAAAGGAGTTTCCGTTACATCAGGGCAAACCTATAGTGTATCTGTTTGGGTACAGAACCTGTTACAGCAGAATTGTATAGGGATTGCTACAGATTGCCTGCCTTCATTTTCACTGTATGTATATGGCACTACCCCAAATGCACTCCTGGATGTTGAGAACTTTATCCCATACCAGGACGGGTGGGTGCAGCTGTGTGGGCAATTTACCGCCTCGGCTAACGGAACGGTGAATGTTGGAGTCTGGTCACTCAATGGAGAATTCATTATTGCCAATGGATTTAACTATCCGGTTATCGGGTTCTATCCTATTCATATAGGAGTTGACGACTTTGAGGTATATGAGGTTTCTGCCCCGCAAGTTAGCATTGCCGCTCAGCTTTCCACAATGTGTATTAATGAAACTAATATTCTAACAACGACTGCACCGACAGCTGTTAGCTACCTCTGGTCAACCGGAGAAACCACGCAGAACATTACGATTACAGAGCCTGGGGACTACTCAGTTACGGTAACGGATGCCAACGGATGTACCAATACTGCCGAAATAACAATTCCTTATACTTACAATTGTACCACCCAAATTGTTATTTGTGTTGGGGAATCGTATCAAATAAACCTGCCTTCAGCACAAACGTCCTCAGTTAACTGGACGCCAACAACTGGACTGGTTTGCGGCGGCGTACTCTGTTCCACCCCCGTTGTAACGCCATTGGTTACTACAACATATATAGCTACTATATTGACCGGTGGTGGAACAACAACGGAAACATTCGTAGTAACTGTAAACCCTTTGCCAACTGCGGACTTTACTCAAGTGGCGAGTGGTTTAGCCGTAAACTTCACCGATGCATCAAACGATGCGACTAACTGGTCATGGGATTTTGGAGACGGAAATTCGTCAAGTGCTCAAAACCCAGCCCATACTTATGCGGAAGGTGGCCTTTACGAGGTTTGTTTAACTGCAACCAATGCCTGCGGATCCGATGCGATCTGTCATACCATCATCGTAAATGAGATCTGCTCGGGAGATGTGTACCAGAGAGATTTTACGGGTGCCAATTTCACTGGCAGATCTGATCATAATGTACAGCAAACGGACGACGATGCCGATGGATTTGACGATAACGGATATATCATTACCGGATTTTATAATGACAAAGCGCTATTGCTTAAGCTGGATGAAAATGGTCAAACAGAGTGGGCCAATTATTTTGATAACGGTTCGGGAGACGAGGTTGGTAATGCAGTGTTACAAGCTGACGATGGAGGTTTTCTAATGGTGGGATATACAACCACCACCACTGCCCCGGTGAACCGCGATATTTTTATCGTCAAGACGGATCCTTTGGGGAATAAACTAAACAGTTGGGTCTTTGGTGTGGGTGCCTTTAATGACTACGCCAATTCCGTCACTAAAGTGGATGATGGATCTGGAAAGGAGAAATACGTAATTGTAGGGGTTACAAATGGCTCTGGAATTGGAGGAGCCAATGTGATCATGGTTAAGCTTAACGTAACTGATGATCTTGTAGAATGGACCAGGACTTATGGCGCGAAAGGGCTCAGGGAAGACGTTGGCAGATCTGTCAAACAAACATTTGACGGAGGTTTTATTATTGCGGGTGAATCTAAAAATGTTTTCTCCGGAAAGCGCAATATCTACCTGATCAAAACTGCTTCTTCGGGTGCGCTTATCTGGTCTCGTCTATATGGATCTGGGCAAAATGATATATGTCATACCGTATTGGAAGATAATAATGGCGCCCGTGATATTGTAGTGGCTTGTTCCATCAACGGTGAGATGTCCTTGTTGAGGCTCAAACAACAAAATGGTAATTTACAGCCAAATGGAGCGCTAAAATTTGTTGATCAATCGAACGCAAATATCAATGTTACGTTCAATTCCATTGACAAAACGGACCATGACAATGGGTTTATTATAGCAGGAATTACCAGTACCAATGAAATTGCATTAATAAAAACAGACCTGAATGGTAATGTAAGTTCAAGTAATCCGGATACCTGGGCATATTTTTACAACAATGTCAGCAATTCGGATTTTATTTCCGTTGAATACACTAGTGACCAGGGTTACATGGTGACCGGCACTCCGGCGGGCGGAGGTCTGAATATCATGAAGATATACCCCAATGGCCTCTCAGGATGCGCTCAAACCCCTTGGTCTCCAATTGCGGTGCCGAGGAAGCTTAAAAAGAACAAAACGAAGTCGTTTAATACAGCCATTTCATTATTAAACAGTCCGCATACAGCTACAGTAGATATTCCGCTTTTTCTCAACACCCTTTCTTGTTGTTGTTCATCAACTGCAGTCGGCATTTCAGGCCCGACAGAATTCTGTCCTGGTGGGGATGTTATTCTTCAGGCTGATGCCGGATATGTTTCTTATGAATGGTCCGATGGCTCTTCCATCATTGCCAATACCCAGAGTGTTTTAATAACCCTGCCTGGTACCTACACGGTAATGGCCACAAGTGGAACTGGCTGTATATCAACTGCTGAGGTTGTTGTGACCGAGCTTGTTCCCCCTATACCAGGTTTCACATTGGGGGATGCCTGTGTTGGGGAGAATGTGTCAATTTCGGGAATAACACCATCAGGATCCAACTTCACACACTCATGGGATTTCGGGGATGGTACTCCTGCTTCGACTAGCCCGGTTCATATTTATGCTACAAATGGTACTTATAATGATGTAACATATGGTGTAACATTAACAGTGACGGATCTGACCACAGGATGCATTGGAAGCCATACCGAAACAATCACAATATTTGAATTGCCTATAGCCACAAGCATTGCAACCATTGGCGTCTCCTGTACTACGAATGTGACAACAGCAGATGGTGTTTTAAAATTTGAAGTAGTTGGCAGGACACAAACTACAACCTTTACCTGTACGTTGTTTGATAATTCAAACGCTGTTGTTAACACAAGCACGGTAAATAACGGGGGCCAAAAGACGATATCGGGATTGGCTATGGGAAGTTATCTGCTTGAAATTGTAGATAATGTAACTGGATGTAAGACTGTTACTCCTGTAACAATTGGCTATGGCGGCCCTCAGTTTGACCACTTATGCGCCTCAAAACTTTTATGCGGCGCAACCAGCGGGGATGTAATTTTGGAATTCCTGGTCTCGCGTCAAAATCCGCCTTGTTTTGGCCAAGGCCCGTGTAAATATCGCTATATCATAAAAGATGCTTTAGGTAATATAATAACCAACGGTGTCGGCGCTCTGGGAGCATTGGAGGATATATTGCTAACCGGATTGCAGGCGGGAACTTATACAATATTGGTACAGGTTAGGATTAAGGGACAACCGGGATATTGTTTGATTGAAGAAACTTTTGTTGTAGAACCACTTCAGTTTTTTGCTTTTACGGATCAATCTACTTATGAGCTGTGTTTTAGCAACGATACGCGGGATGTAATTGTTTCCGTAGGGAGCAACGATAACTCGTGCACGGATCTGGTCATTCAAAATTATGAATACCAGCTCTTCAAACAGGATATAAATGGGGATTATCAACCGGAAGGGGCGGCTGTTTCCATTACCCTGGCTACAACTACTTTCCCTGCACTCGGATTGGGTCAATATAAAATTGAGATCAGCATTGTCAATACCCAGGGAGGGATTGCGCAAACCTGTACGACGGAGGTGGAGTTTGATATTGTGTCCCAAGCTACTTTCACGGTACAGCTGATCACACAGGATCCGTTGTGTAACGGGGATGCCACGGGAACAGCTACAGTTATTGATTTTGGGGGAGATGGGACCATTCAGTATGAATGGACCGATGACCAAAACAATGTTTTACCAACTACTGGCAATCAGATCACTGGATTGGTAGCAGGAACGTATGGAGTGGTGGTTACTGATGCAAGCGGATGTGTTGATCCGGTTCCGCATACCTTCACGCTCAACGATCCTCCGGTTCTGGACCCTCCTGTTCTGGTGGATAACAATAATTGCTCAGCCACAGCAACAGCCAGTGGTGGAATTCCAGGATACAATTTTGACTGGTACCTTCTGGAAGACCAAATCGAGGTTCAGATCATCATTGACGATAATGGTACTCCCGCGGATCCCAATGATGACACCTATACGGAGGTAGAGGTACCCTATCAATCTCAATCATTGGTTTTCAGCGAGGGCCCTGATGTATCCGTTTCTATATATGATGATCTTGAACCCGGATTGTATGAAGTGGTGGTAACAGATGCCAATGGGTGCACGAGCAGTGCTACCATCATCATTGAGCAGCCCCCAATCATTCGTGAGTACTTTATTTGTTTTAACTGGAAGACAAAAGTTGGGTTGGAGGTAGAGCCACCAGTGATTATACCGCCTAATAACCAGAATGCCGCTATTACGGCTTCCGATATCCAGGAATCGCTGGACCAGATGGTTGATGAATGCATTACCAAAGCACAAGCTGAAATAGATCAGGCTGTGGCACAGGTTTGCTTCAATATTGAATTGTTGGAGGACGAGGTAGCCATGGATTACGAGCTCAAACTGCACCACTTTACCCTATTTTATTATGACCGGGCTGGGAACCTTATACGCACGGTGCCACCTGAAGGTGTAGACCTGATTACCACTTATAATACAAATGGGTTGCTCGAGAGGATTCCTACGAATCATACCTATGTTGCAGGCTATGATTACAATTCTCTTGCTCAGCTGGTCAACCAACAAACAGT
>JAESTE010000059.1 GCA_016763735.1 Nitrospinaceae bacterium
TCAGGAGAATGGACGGTAAGATTTTTGATGTTACCGTTCGAGCGTTTCAAAAGGCTTGGAAGAAAGCAGTAAGAAAAGCGGAACTAGATTGGATTCCAAGACCGCATGATCTTAGACATTTCTTTTGTTCTTCATTATTGAACAAGGGAGTAGATCATTTAACTGTTGCTACTCTTTCTGGACATAAAGGCGTGAACCTTCTCAAAGAAAGATACGGACATTTAACCGATGAAACACTCAGGAAGGCGATGAGTACGTTTAATGGCTGTAGACAAACTGTAGCCAACTAGACAAAAAAGTAAAAAGGAATGCCGCTTAACTCTTTATAAAACAAGTAGCCCCAAGGGGAATCGAACCCCTGTTTCCGGCGTGAGAGGCCAGCGTCCTAGCCGCTAGACGATGGGGCCATACTTATTGTAATTATTAAAATCCGTCGCGTTCCATAATAGGGGGTCCGCCACCCGGGTTCTTCTTTTTCTTTTCTTTTCTTATGGCATCTTCTGCTTCGAGGTCGCGTTTATTTAAACCGAAAATTAAAAATACCATCAAGGGATAAGCGGGTAGGGATAAAATACCCCAGGTGGCCATAAACTTTCCACCCGCTGAAACCATACCTCCATCGGTGCCTTCATTTCCCCCTGTGCCGAACGCGAGGAACAACATCAGCCCCAGTAGCATTCCCATCAATGATGAAATGGAGACTTTATGCGCGACTTCGTTCATATATAATGTTCCCAGTAACGGAAAGTCGGTGACATAAGCGCCTATAAGGGCGAGAGTGAACATGATAAAAATAGCCGCCATCAAAAAGTCGTTGGTGAGGGCAATGGTGGCGACCAACTGATAAGCAGGTGCGCAAAGGGCTACAATAAATGGATTACGGAAAATATTCATAATTCCTTAAGCTTGACGTATTGGCTCGTTGCTCGCCGCTGTCAATGTTGACGACTTCTTTATAGTTTTACGGGAATAGACGGCAAATAGCCCGAGGAATTGGCTCGGGTACAAGGGCTCGAACCTCGACATCCAGAATCAGAATCTGGCGTCCTACCATTAGACGATACCCGACCGCTAATTCCTTTGGAACACACGTATAATAATTTTAATAGAATTCCATGTCAAGATTGATTGTCCCCTATATAACTAAGGTACCTTTTTAAATGCGAGTGATTTCTGGTGCGGCACGTGGAACCCGGCTGGTGGAGCTGGGCGATGTGGAAATCCGTCCCACTTTGGACCGGGTAAAAGAGTCGTTTTTTAATCTGATAGGCCAGGGACTGGAGGGCATGACTTTTCTTGATCTGTTTGCAGGTACGGGGTCAATGGGCATTGAGGCTCTCAGCCGGGGTGCGGAAAAGGTGTTTTTTGTCGAGAAGAACCCTGCAGCGCAAGCCCTGATAACGCGTAACCTGGAAAAGTGCAGAATGGCAGACCAGATAACTCGCTGGCAACTTATGAAACAGTGCGCACTGCAAGCTTTACCGGTTTTACAGGAGAAGGACACCCAGTTCGACTTCATTTATATTGATCCACCGTTTTCCGATAACCTTTACCAACCTACTCTTATTGCATTGGAAGGTATTTTGAAAAATGATGGCTGGGTTATTGTTGAACACTTCCACAAGACAACATTGCAAGAAAGTTATGGTAGACTGAAATCTTTTAAAGACAGGCGATTGGGTGACTCTTGCCTGTCATTTTACCAAATGGAACTATGAACGATTCTGAAAAAATAGCTGTAGCAATGAGCGGCGGTGTCGATAGCTCGGTCGCGGCAGCGATTATAAAAGAGAAGGGCTATCAGGCCGTTGGCATTTCATTGCAATTGTGGAATTATTCCGAGTCGGATAACCGATTCGGCACATGTTGCTCTCTTGATGATCTTGCTGATGCTCGCCGTGTTGCCGAAAAATTGGGTATTCCTTTTTATATTCTTAACATGGAAAAAAAGTTCAAGGAAGAGGTCGTTGACTATTTCATTTCTGAATATATGCAGGCACGCACCCCGATTCCGTGCACGTTGTGCAATCAGAAATTAAAATTCGATGAGATGATTCAGAAAGCAGAGTCGTTTGGTGTACATCGGGTAGCGACGGGACATTATGCTTCCATCGTCAAGCATTCTAGCGGTAAGTTTCTCGTTCGTCGAGGGCGCGACCGTTGGAAAGACCAGAGCTATTTTCTTTTCAACCTGTCACAAGATCAGCTTTCCCGTCTGGAATTTCCACTGGGCGATATGGATAAAAATGAAGTGCGCGAACGCGCCAGACAATTGGGATTGAATGTGGCCGAGAAAGCCGAGTCGCATGAAATATGTTTTATACCTGATAACGATTATCCAAAGTTCATTGCAAAGCAATTAGACGATGATGCATTTAATGAAGGCGATATTGTTAATTCAAAAGGCGAGGTGTTGGGGAAACATAGGGGCTATCCTGCCTTTACCATTGGTCAGCGCAAGGGATTAAACCTGGGTGGACTCAAAGAGCCGCATTTCGTGACTCATATAGATCCGGTTAATAATCGCATCACAGCGGGGCCTAAAAAAGAATTGGAGCGCGCAAATTGTTTTGTGGGTCAGGTCAATTGGTGTCTGGATGTTGAAGACTCTACCCGTGCCGATGTTCAGATTCGTTATCGACATCAGGGTGTGCCAGCTACGATCACAAAATTAGAAAATTCCCGCGTTCGTGTGGAATTCGACCAGCCGCAGATATCTATCGCGCCGGGCCAGTCGGCAGTTTTTTATCAGGATGATTGTGTGATCGGCGGCGGGTGGCTTGAATGAGCCAGGAGGTAATAGTAGCGGTTGAAGCTGCGTTGGCAGCAGGTAAGATTCTCCGCGACCGCGCAGACGACATGGGTAAAGTTTCTTTCAAAGAATTTTATGACCCGGTAACCGAAGTCGATCTTCTTGCTGAAAAAACGGTTATCGCCCGGATCAAAAAAACTTTTCCCGACCACGATATTCTTGCTGAAGAGTCAGGCAATGCTGAAGGCAGTGACTCTACCAGTAAATGGATCATTGATCCGCTGGATGGAACGCTGAACTATTCTCATGGCTATCCCTGTTATTGCGTTTCAATCGCTTTAGAGCAGCAAGGAGAAGTGGAGGTGGGAGTCATATATAATCCTTGCCTCGATGAATTGTTTGTTGCCGAAAAAGGGCAGGGCGCAATACTTAACGGCAAGCCCATCCACGTATCAACCATTCCTACACTGCAAAAGAGTTTGCTGGTTACAGGTTTTGCGCCGCGCGTGGTGATGTCGGATAAAAATAATCTGGATCATTTCTGCAATTTTATGAAAGCCTGCCAGGCGGTGCGCCGCCCCGGATCTGCGGCTATGGATCTGGTGTATACAGCGATGGGCCGTTTTGAAGGCTTCTGGGAGCGTATGTTGCATCCTTGGGATGTCGCGGCGGGACTCTTAATCGTTCTCGAAGCGGGTGGTAAAGCCAGTAAATTTGATGGCAGCCCGACGAATATTTATGA
>JAESTE010000060.1 GCA_016763735.1 Nitrospinaceae bacterium
GGAAGTAGAGTCACTATATTCGCACCGGTGCCATTGATCGTTCCACTCAGCAACTGATTGTCTGATGTCAGTGTGACTCCGCCATCACCCTTGATATTCGAGTCCGCCTTCGTTTCAATAAATGCGGCAAGTCCGCTGGCAGTCAAAGCAACGGTGCTTGTACCAGAATCAATGTCATTGGTAGCCGAGGTATTGGTGACAACCAAGTTACTGGCACCTGTTCCGGTAACCGTAATGACGATGGCTCCATTATTGGTCGAGACTCCATCCGTACCGTCCACGGTTCCGATGGACAATTCGGTACCCACGGTGCTTCCACTGTCCTTGAAGGTGAAGGTCTGTCCGGAATCGGCAACAACAGCGGCAAGAACTTTGACGTTATTGGCATTGTTCAAGGAGACGTTGGTATCTGCATCAATTTTCAATCCACCAGTTACATTGGTATAAGTAATCGTTCCGGTAGCACCATCGGTGCCGACTCCCAAATCGGTGATGAGCGTGAATGCGGCCGTGACAAGGTCCGGGCCGACCCCGTTTGCCGTAACCGTAATAGCTCCAGATGTAGTCGAACCAACGCGTAGGGTTGCAGCCGTGATTCTATCCAATTCCGCATTGGAAAGTTCGAGCGTATTCGTAGCGACATCAGTCGTAGAACCTAAGTCGATTGCGTCGGCATCAAGTGTGGTTTCGGGCGCCAGGATTACTATCGCAGCTGCCGACCCGGATTTTCCAATGGTTCCCTGGAGGTCGAGCTTATCAGAGATTATGGTGATATTTCCGGTACTCTGGACTCTGGCATTACTTGCTATTTGAGTGGATGCTTCATTCCCATTTGCATTGAGTGTAATTGCCGCTGAACCTGCCGCCACTTCATCGGCGGACCCCGAGCTGTTATTATTCACCGTCAGATTGCCCGTCGTGACATCGACTTGAATGGTTTTGTTATTTGTCGTCAGACCCTGCGTCGTGTCCACCTCACCAATGATAAGGGTATTGGCATCCTTAAAGCTGAAGGTGCCTGTGCCTGTAATGTTACCAGCGAGAGTCGTTACATTATTACTGGCCACGTTCATGGTAACATTGCCGGTAGTCTGGATCCGCAGACCGGTAACAGTCACCGTGGCGCTGGCGCTCTGGCTCAAGGTGGTGGTAGACGCCAGGGAGAGATTCGTGGCATTCGCCGGGCTGATGGCTGCCGTAACGGAAATTGCACCACCGGAAATTGAATTGGAAGCATCAGCGCCGATTCTCAGAGTTAATGCGGTAATGGTATCCAACTCACCGTCACTCAGCTCAAGTGTTGCTGGAGTGCTGTCAGTGGTATCTCCCAGGTCAACTGCATTGCCTGAGTTATTAGAGATAAGGGTGACCATTCCAGAAGCTCCGGCATTGATAGTGCCACCGGCAAGAGCCATGTCATCCGCCTTCAAATTCACGACTGCGCCACTGATAACGCCATTGTTGTCAATCAGTTGATTGGCTGTCTGGGCGATGAGATTCACAGTCCCTGATCCTGCTGCCACAGCACTGCTGACCGTCATCGTTCCGTTGGCGGTGGTAACGGTAATGGTTCCTCCGTTGGCGGTTACTCCGACTGTTCCATCGACCGTTCCGATCGTCAGGACATTCGATTCATTGAAGGTGAAAGCCTGACCTGAGGTTGACGCATTCGCCGCCAAGGTCGTTATCACATTGGCCTGCGTCATCGTCACCGCGTCATCCACATCAATTCGGAGACCACTCACCGTAATCGTTGCTGATTGACTCAAACCTGCATCCGAAAGCAATGACAGGTTGGTGATATTCGCCGGTGTCATCGCTGAACTCACCGTGATCGCTCCTGCATCGGTCGCTCCGATTCTCAAGGTCAGCGCCGTAATCGTATCCAGCTCGGTATCGCTCAACTCCAATGCATCGTCAGTATCTTCGGTACCATTGCCCAGATCGATCGCATCCACATCGGCTGAGTCAGGTTTCAAAGTCACCACTCCGCTGCCCACGTTAACCGTGCCGCCTTCCAGAGCCATATCGTCAGCCGTCAAAATTGCCGCATTGCCCGTGATCGCCGCGTTATTGTCCAGCAACTGGTCATCTCCGCCAATGGACAAATTCACTGCAGCAGCGCCGGCAGCCACATTGTTGGTCACCGTGAATGTTCCCGTCGTCGTCGATATGGTAATCGTCCCTCCACTGGTCGTCACACCCACTGTTCCATCCACCGTTCCCACCGTCAGTGCATTTGAATCCGTGAAGCTGAAGGTCTGGCCCGAGGTCGACACATTCGCCGCCAGGGTCGTCACATTATTCGCTTCGGTCAGCGTCACCGCATCATCCACGTCGATTCTCAGGCCCGCCACCGTAATCGTCGCGCTACCACTCTGGCTAACTCCTGCATCCGACAGCAGCGACAGATTTGTGATGTTGGCTGGTGTCAGTGCCGAACTCACCGAGATCGCTCCGGCATCGGTTGCTCCGATCCTCAAGGTGGTCGCCGTAATATTGTCCAACTCACCATCCGAAAGCTCCAGCGTGTTGGTCGCAATATCCGTTCCCGAACCCAGATTAATTGCTTCTCCGGCAATCGAAGGCTTCAGTGTCACAATCCTACCGGTTGCTGTGATGCTTCCGACAATGCTCATCTTGTCAGCCGTCAGACTCACCCCTCCGGTGCCCGTTCCTGTCACCGTCACTCCGGTATTGATCGTGATCTTCTTCTCATTCTGGCTGGTCGTCAAAGCCACTGTGCCCACTCCGGAATTGACGTTGTTGGCCACCGTCAGATCTCCGGTGCTCACGATCACTGCTATCGCTCCCTTGTTGGTCGTCACACCGGCCGTGCCGTCGACTGTCCCGATCTGCAGCGTATCTGCATCGGTAAAGCTGAAAGCCTGATCGCTTACCGACAACACAGCAGACAACGTCGTTACATTGTTCGCCTGGGTCAGCGTCACCGCATCATCCACATCAATTCTCAAGCCGCTCACCGTGATCGTATCTCCGGTCTCCTGCGTCACTCCTGCAGTTGACAACAACGACAAGTTCGTGATGTTCGCAGGTGTCAGCGACGCCGTCACCGTGAAGGCTCCCGCATCAGTCGCCCCGATTCTCAAAGTCGTTGCCGTAATCGTATCCAGCTCGGTGTCGCTCAACTCCAGCGTCGCTGTTGTGCTGTCAGTCGGGTCTCCCAGATCGATCGCAATTCCAGCCAAATTCGAATCCAAGGTCACGATCCCGCTGCCCACGTTAACCGTGCCGCCTTCCAGAGCCATATCGTCAGCCGTCAGATTGGCGGCACCACCACTGATAGCGGCATTGTTATCTATCAGTTGATTGGCTGTCTGGGCGGTGAGGTTCACAGTTCCCGATCCTGCTGCCACAGCACTGCTGACCGTCATCGTTCCGTTGGCGGTGGTAACCGTAATGGTTCCTCCGTTGGAGGTTACGCCAACTGTTCCATCCACCGTGCCGACTACAAGAGTATTCGATTCATTGAAAGTAAAGGACTGGCCTGATGTCGACACATTCGCCGCCAGGGTCGTCACCACATTGGCCTGTGTCATCGCCACGGCATCATCCACATCAATTCGCAGGCCGCTCACCGTAATTGTTGCTGATTGACTCAGACCCGCATCCGATAGCAACGACAGGTTGGTGATGTTCGCAGGTGTCATCGTCGAAGTCACCGTGATCGCTCCCGCATCGGTCGCCCCGATTCTCAGGGTCAGCGCCGTAATCGTATCCAGCTCGGCATCGCTCAATTCCAGGGTATCAGCCGAGTCTTCGGTACCATTGCCCAGGTCGATCGCATCCACATCCGTTGAATCGGGTATCAGGGTTACTATTCCACTGCCCACGTTGACCGTGCCACCCTCCAGAGCCATATCGGCAGCCGTCACTGTCGCCGCATTACCCGTGATCGCTGCATTGTTATCGAATAACTGATCATCTGCACCGGCCGTTAAATTCACTGCAGCAGCGCCGGCCGCAATATTGTCGGTTACTGTAAACGTTCCGGTCGTCGTTGAAATGGTGATCGTACCTCCGCTGGTCGTCACTCCGACTGTTCCGTCCACCGTTCCCACAACCAAAGCACTCGACTCGCTGAAACTGAAGGACTGACCCGAGGTCGACACATTCGCCGCCAAGGTCGTCACCACATTGGCCTGCGTCATCGTCACTGCGTCGTCCACGTCGATCCTCAAGCCGCTCACTGTAACCGTCGCCGTCTGGGTCAGACCTGCATCCGACAGCAGTGACAGATTTGTGATACTGGATGGTGTCAGCGCTGCACTCACCGTGATCGCTCCGGCATCGGTTGCTCCGATTCTCAAAGTCAGTGCGGTAATATTGTCCAATTCACCATCCGAAA
>JAESTE010000061.1 GCA_016763735.1 Nitrospinaceae bacterium
ATTCTGATTCCCGGAGTGGAAACGATTCCTCATTATTTCTGGTCTGGTAGCAATTACGATAAAAACCTGACTGCCCATAACTGGGACAAGCACCTCATGATTGTAGGCCTGCCTACAGCGCAGGAATATGAGCAGTTGCCTCTACAAAATAGCAACCTCTCTTCAAAATATACCGACCCCTTGCTGAAACAGTTCGCCATCATAGTGTTCTTGCTTATGGTGAGTGTTGGCGCGGTTTACAAGGGCTACGCCCGGATACTCACCGTCCCCTTGATGGTTCTATTACTTTTATTGACGAGTAACAATCATCCTTTTCCAAGCTCACCCTTCGATGCCTACCACGGCGATCAGGGAATGCAGCCCTATCAGAATATGATCGACTACGCGAATTCGAAAGGCGCGATGGTGTTCTGGAACCATATGGAATCCCCTTCCGGCATCCGTCAACATGGGACTATGAGTCTGGAAACACTTCCCTATCCTGATGATCTGCTGAAAACAAAAAACTATACCGGATTCCAAGTCGTCGGCGACCACCCCATTCAACAAGCGGAAGCAGGGCAACAATGGGATCAGGTCCTGATGGAATATTTACAAGGTCAACGCGAACAACCGGTGTGGGGTTACGGCGGCAATGATTATCTTTGTGAAGATCAGAATGGCGACCGACTGGGATCGGTACGAACCATAGTTCTTGTCCGTGAAAAAAATCGCGATAGCCTTTTCGATGCCATAAGAAAAGGCAGGATGTATTCCGTCCGGCAAGTCGATGACAACCGTCTGTCTCTCGATGAATTTCTAGTCGAAGACCAAAAAACCGGGCAACAGGCAACACTTGGGCAAGAGTTAACCTCAACCGATTTTCCTGCGGTAAAAATTAAACTGCGCTCGATAAAAGGCGGAAATAAAACAGCGCAAATCCAAATCATCCGCAACGGTGTACTGGTAAAACAAGAAAGCGTATCCTTACCCTACGAGTTGACATGGAGAGATGTCGACAACGATCAGCAAGGGCGGGCTTATTACCGGATTAAGGCGTCCGTCAACTCTATGGATCACCTCGTGTCCAATCCCATCTTCGTAAAATTTTCAGATTCACCAGGGGATGTAGTGGCATCATTGCCACCGCCGACTCAGCAGAAAGTACCCGCACGGCCTGTGAGAATGCCCGTTGCTCCAAAACCGTCTATGCCGCAAAGCCCGGTAATGGCCCCTCCGTCTGCCCCCGCAATTTCCGGAGCGAAAACGATGACAAAACCCGAGCCGAATCCGGCTCCAACAATCGCAATGCCGGAAATCACCACTCCCGTTCTCGATGCACCTGTGGTTCCTTCTGTAACACTCCCTGTCGCACCGGCTGAAGTCATGGCAAAAGCTTCCCCAAAAAGCGTTCGTCCGCCAATAGATCCCAAAAAGATTTTAAAAGTGGTGGTAGACGGAGTCTCTCTGCGTAAAGGACCAGGAACGGTTTTTCCAAAAATCATAAAACTGAAAAAAGGGGCCGAACTGGAATTCGTCCGCCGTACCAATATTAGCTCAACAACAAAAACTGGCTCGTAGTCAAACGCGGCAACCGCTCCGCCTACGTCTGGGAAGGCGTCGTCCAATGGGCAGAAGCTCGCCCCGCTAACATGGAAAACAAATAGGAAATTCGAGCATAGAAAAAGCGCATTAAAAGATCCACACCCCTCCTTACCTCCACTCATTCGAAAGGAGGGTTATCTATTTCCCCTCCCTTCATAGGGCGGGGCATGGGGAGGGTTGGATGGATTATAGAATCATTGGAAAAAATACCCCTGCAATATATACGACGCTGAAAAAGGAAATTTTTCGCTTACGCTCAGAATGACTGACAGTTAATTTTTCATCTCCTCACTAAGTATAGTTATTAATTTCCGTGCCTTTAGTGAGTTGGTATAGGAAGAGGGTTTTGTCGTCACTGACTTTTTCGGGGGTTATTCCGCGGATACAAAATCGATAGGAAACAATCCGCACTGTTGGTTTTAGTTTTTTCAATATCTCGGGAAACAGTTTGTCCAAAGCCTGATGCGTTAAATACAGATAAATAACATCCGCATCTGAAGGGTCAAAATCAAAAATATTCCCACGGATAATACTCACCTGAGCATCGACCTTTTTAAATTTAGCAAGCACCCGCGCCAACCCTACTTTAAGCGGGTCTATTTCAACACCTACCCCCTTCGCGGAATATTCTTTCGCCGCAGTTATCAATACACGGCCCTCGCCACAACCCAGGTCACAAATCGTTTCTCCCGGTCTTATGTCGACAAAATTCAAGATGCGGCGGATGGTGTGTGGCATAAGAGGATGCCAGGGCGCACCGAAAAAAATGGGCAGCACCACCATACCCGCTAAAATAACCAGGCCACCTACCAAAATAAATTCTTGAACACTCCACATAATAAAAATCCTAACAAAGAGTTGAACCGGTTGTAGGAAAAGCAACCCCCCTAGCCCCTCTTAACAGGGGGGGGTATTTGCATAACTCCTCCGCACGTCATCGCGAGCCGCAGAGCGGCGCGGCGATCCAGACGAAAGAAATCCTTTCATTTGCTTTGAGACCTTGCAAGGCCCGAAAATCTGGCCACCCAAATCTTTTATCTGGATTGCTGCATTCCCCCCGGTCATTCGCAAAGACGAGAAACGGGGTAGTGGATTGTGAAAGGAATATTTTTTTCAAGCACACTCGAAAACATGATCAAAATAACCATTGAGAACTTCCTACACTAGCCCGCATATTGCACGAGTAAAAATCTTAAAACGAGGAAACACAGTCCAGGAAAGGCCCAACAGCACTTTTCAGAATATTTTTTGAAGTACAAATTGTGTCCGGAAAAATGAAGGCCCGTATTGTATGTGTTTTGCTCCATTTCTCGTCATTGCGATGAGCGTTAGCGAAGAAGCAATCCAGACAAAAGATTGGGGTGACCCGCTTTTGCGGCCTTGCAAGGCCAGAAAGCCAATGAATGGATATGACCTGTCTGGATCGCCACACTCCCGCTGGTCGTTCGCGATGACGCGCCGAGCTTGCTTTGAGCACTTCAATAGAATACTCGTGCAATATGCGGGCTAGCCCCCTACCCACAACTCTACTTTTGCACTTGTTCAATGGAGCAGGTCAGGTCATCCCACTCTTCCATTAAACCTCGTTCTTCCTCTTTAACAGTTCTCTGCTGTTCCATAGTTTTCATCAGGCGATCCTTTTGGTCGGCCTCATAAATATTGGCATCCGCAAGCTCTGACTGAAGCTGTTCGTTCTCTGCCATCAAAATTTCCAAGCGGCTTTCTACTACTGCCAAACGTTTCTCCAGTGGTTTTAATTGTTTATAACGCAGGTTGCGCTCCTCCGCTTCCTGACGCTTTCGCTCTTTTTCTATTGAAGAACCAACACTTTTTTCTGAAGCTTTTGCTTCTTGCTCTATGGGCTCTTCTTTTAATTTCGCCCGTTCATAGTCGCTATAGTTGCCGTTGTATTCGCGTGCATGACCATCAGCTACTTCCCAGACACGATTGACAAACCCATCCAGAAAAAACCGGTCATGCGAAATGATCACAAGACTTCCTTCATAATCCGATAGCACAGCAGCAAGATGTTCGCGAGAGCGTATATCGAGATGGTTGGTCGGCTCATCGAGTAAAATACAGGAAGGCGGTGCATTAGTGTCAGAGGCGGCGTTGCCGCAAAGCATTCGGGCCAAGGCCAAACGCGATTTCTCTCCTCCCGACAACACCGAAACTTTTTTCTCTACATCGTCTCCTGAAAACAAAAAAGCCCCGAGAATATTTCTTTGTTGAGTACGGAGAAGCCCGGGGGCAGACTCCTGCAACGATTGCAGTACCGTATGTTTAAAATTCAACGTCTCTCCCTGATGCTGTGCGAAATAGGATCGTGACACTTTAACCCCTTGCTTCACCTCTCCACTATCTGGCGATAGCACGCCTGCCAACATTTTCAGCAACGTTGATTTACCCGCTCCATTCTCACCTGCCAAAGCTACCTTGCACCCTCGCTCAAGCGTCACCGAAAAGTTATCGTACACCTTCAATGCACCGTAACTCTTGGTCACGTTTTCCAATTCTAAAACATTTTTCCCTGTTCTAACAGGTTGCGGAAATCGGAAATGAATTGCTTTACTGTTTTCGGTGGTTTGCACCCGCTCCATCTTGTCCAGCATTCTGATTCTGCTTTGCACCTGTGTGGCTTTCGTGTTTTTGGCACGGAACCTTTCTATAAACCGTTCCACTTCGGCGATGCGTCGGTTTTGGTTCGCCGCCTGAGACTCGAGTTGCGCTTGCCTGTCCTCTTTCAGTTTTTCATAGTTATCGTAATTGCCGGAATAAACCGTTAAGGTCGCACGATCCAGTTCAAAAATGCGCGTGGCAAGAGTGTTGAGAAATTTTCTATCATGCGAAATCAACAGAACACTACCTTCATAAGATTGCAGAAAAGATTCCAGCCAGACCACCGACTGCAAATCGAGATGATTCGAAGGCTCATCCAGAAGCAACACATCGGG
>JAESTE010000062.1 GCA_016763735.1 Nitrospinaceae bacterium
GCCTATCGTCCGTTTCCCGGCCTGCACCCCTATGCCGAAACCGGGCCGATTTTCCTGTGCGCCGACCCTTGCGACCGCGGCGGCGGTATGGGTATGCCCGAAGTGCTGACCACCTCGCCCGACTATCTGATCAAAGGCTACTGCGGCAATGACAGGATCGTCTATGGCACCGGAACAATTGTCGAGCCTTCAGCGATGACCGCCCGGGTAAAGGCGATCTTTCAAGACCCAAAGATTGCCTATATCCACGTCCGATCCGCCCGCAACAATTGTTATCAGCTACGGATAGATCGCCAATCGCAACAGCCCCCCG
Organism: Nitrospinaceae bacterium; assembly: GCA_016763735.1. Taxonomy (GTDB): domain Bacteria; phylum Nitrospinota; class Nitrospinia; order Nitrospinales; family VA-1; genus UBA8687. Next base: position 314 of record JAESTE010000062.1, read on the forward strand.
GCTAGCGGTTAGGTATCGTCGCCCGGCAATTGTGCCCCCGACAACTGGGCATAAACCCGCGCCAGCGAGGCGTCGTCGTCCTTGCCCATGCCCGCGCCCGCCGCCGCAAGATACATCTGCAACGCCGCCGCACTTAGCGGCGCGGGGAAATGGTTGGTGCGGGCAATATCCTGAACGATGCCCAGATCCTTGACGAATATTTCAACCGCACTCAGCGGGGTATAGTCGCCCTCAAGAATATGCGGCACCCGGTTTTCAAACATCCATGAATTACCGGCCGAGCCGCGAATGACCTTGTACACCGCCTCAAGATCAAGCTCCATCTTCGCGGCCAGCGCCATCGCCTCGCAGGCGGCGGCGATGTGCACCCCGGCCAGAAGCTGGTTGATCATCTTGACCGACGCGCCAGCCCCCGGCCTGTCGCCCAGGCTGTGAACCTTGTCGGCAATGACGGCCAGCACCGGACCCGCACACTCAAACGCCTCAGCCGTGCCCGAGGCCATGACCGACAAATCACCGCTGGCGGCCTTCTTGGCCCCACCAGATATCGGCGCATCCAGATAATGAACCCCGCGTTCCTCAAGTCGGGCCGCAAGGGCGCGCACGGCGTCGGGCAGCATCGTCGCACAGGACACAAACACAGATCCCGGTGCCATCCCGTCTGCCACGCCGTTTTCGCCAAACAGGATCGTTTCGGTCTGGCGCGCGTTGACCACGACAGACAGGACCACAGACCGCCCGTTGGCAGCGGCATCAGGCACGTCATACGCCGCGCCGCCGGCCTCAATCAAATGTTCCCTGACGCTGGCCGAAAGATCACAACCGGCCACGTCCCAGCCGTTCCTGACCAGCGTTTTGGCGATGCCAAGCCCCATAGAGCCCAAACCGATGACAGCTACTTTTCCGGTGTTCTGCTGCATGTCTATCCCTGCCCCACGTTTACCAGCCCAACCAACCAAGGGTTGGTTCCGTCGGCCCATCCGGCTTGTATTCCGCGCCCAGCGGTGCTGCATACCCCATCTGGGCAATCTGCGCAAAAATATGACGATAGTTGATTTCGCCCAGCGTCGGGTCACCCCGTTCAGGCACCGACGCAAACTGGATATGGCCAATCACCGGCAAGCATTTCTGTAACCGCCGGGTCAGATCCCCCTCCATGATCTGGATGTGGTAACAATCAAACATCAACTTCAATTCCGGCTGATTCACCGCCGAAATGATGCCCAGCGCCTGCTGCGAAGTTTGCAGGAAATACCCCGGTGCGTCATAAGAATTCAGCGGCTCGATCAGGATGGTTATCCCAAGCGGGCGGGCCTGCGCGCAGGCATACGCCAAGTTGTCAATAAACGTCGCGCGCGCGACGTCATCCTGCGCAAAGCCAGCCATCACATGCACCGCCTTGGTGCCCGTCGCCACGGCATAGTCCAACGCCTGATCAATGGCGGCGCGGGCCTCACCCTCGCGACCCGTCAAAGCCGCCAATCCATTTTCGCCGGCATTGCCGCGAACGGTATTCAGCCCCAGCATCACCAAGCCGGTTTCATCCAGCGCGGCCAGAACATCAGCGGCGGGCGTATCATACGGCCAATGGCATTCAACCGCGTGAAACCCGGCGCGGGCGGCGGCGCGAATGGCGTCCGGCAGCGAAAGCTCGGCCCACAGAAACCCAAGGTTGGCCGAGAATTCAGTCATCCCACTGCACCCCGAATTTTGTCACCAACCCGTTGATCTGGGCGTCATTCAACAGCATCGGGTTAAGCCCCCGTGTCATCAGCGCCAGCTTGGCGGTTTCCTCAAGTTCCTAACTATTCAGAGATTATTTTTCATGCGTATTCAGGTTACTCCAACTATTTAATTAATGAAATTCTAAACCCGAACTGGCATAATTACTTCTATTGGCTACTGCTAGTTTCTGCGTTCTTTTTCATACTCGAATTGTATGCTCCCTGGAGAAAAGAGCAATCGAAATTCAGAAAGGATTTTTGGCTGGATTTCTTTTACATGTTTTTCAATTTCTTTTTATTTTCATTGATCATTTATAACGCACTGAGCGATGTATTTATTAATCTTTTCAGTGAAGGCTTGGCGGCAATTGGAATCACTAACATGGTTGCCCTAGAAGTTGGAGCATGGCCTGTTTGGGGGCATTTGGTTCTTGGTTTTATTGTCCGGGATTTTATTCAATGGTGGATTCATAGACTCCTTCATTGGGTGCCTGCTTTATGGGAATTTCACAAGGTCCATCACTCGGTAATTCAAATGGGGTTTGCTGCCCATTTGCGCTACCATTTCATGGAGAATATTGTGTATCGAACACTGGAATATATTCCATTGGCTATGATCGGAATCGGACTCAATGATTTCTTTATAATTCACATTATTACTCTGGCTATTGGCCATTGGAATCACACGAATTTCAACGTGAATATAGGCCCCCTTAAATACATTTTTAACAACCCGGCTATGCATATTTGGCATCATTCTTACGACTTGCCAAAAGACAGGTCTTATGGCGTTAATTTTGGGCTTTCGCTGAGTGTATGGGACTATCTTTTCAAGACCAATTACATCCCTCATTCCGGAAGAGATATCAAACTTGGGTTTCCAGATGTGGACAAGTTCCCTAAAGGGTTTATCAAACAGAATCTCTATGGTTTTTTAAAGTCAAGGAAGAGCTCAGGTTCCTGATTTATATGTTTTGGGCTTACTCAAAAATGGAAGGCTTAACCGCAAGTCGAGCAACAGTCGTCACTCAGTTAACATTCCAATCAATCTTCTCAACGCTTAATCTCAATCATATTCTGATTTCTAAAGGTTTGTACTACATTTGAATAACTAATAGACAAACATGATTTCATTTAAATCTGCACGAGAAATTGTATTTGATTCTGCTACGATATCGGCAGAAGAATCCATATCCATTTTTGATGGTTTAGACAGAGTGTGCGCTGAAGATATTTTTGCTGCATTTGACGTTCCATTTCATGATATTACGAGTGTAGATGGATATGCTATGAAATTTGAAGATTACGAATCAGGGAAGTCTTTTGAAATCGTTGGTGAAGTTCCTGCTGGTGCGATAGCAGATCAATCATTAAAAAAAGGAGAGGTGTATCGTATTTTTACTGGTGCTGCAGTACCTGATAGTGCGGACACCTGTATCATGCAGGAATATGCTGAGATTGGCAATGGTTCTGTTTCTTTCTCAGATCACACCTTAAAATTAGGTTCCAATGTTAGAAAAAGTGGTGGACATGTTCATTCCGGTGATCTGGTGGTTCAAAAAGGAACTCAACTTAACGCGCCTGGATTAGCCATGTTAAAATCGCTTGGGGTACAAGAAATCAAAGTTGCACAGAAACCGATCATTGAAGTTATTGTTACCGGAAATGAATTTGCAACGTCGTTCAAGGAC
>JAESTE010000063.1 GCA_016763735.1 Nitrospinaceae bacterium
CAGAATTTCCCTGGGCATCCATTTATCTTGCGACACCTCCTGCCATTTGGATTGTATTTTATTTCGCCCTACTGCTCAGCGCAGGTTATGCCTTGCTGCATAAAATTCGTCACAAAGAAATTTCTTCGATTTTTAAGGCAGGCTGGGGTGTAGCAGCAGTAATCACCCTTGCCATGCTCATCTGGCCACGGGCTTTTCATTTGCCACAAAAAGAATTAACGGTAAGCGTTCTGGATATCGGCCAAGGAGAATCGATTTTCATAGAGTTCCCCAATGGGAAAACTCTGATTATGGATGGCGGTGGGTTTTATAAAAACAGTCTTGATGTCGGGAAGGTTGTAGTCGCACCATTTTTATGGAACCGAGGAATCGACCACATCGATTATATGGTAGCCACCCATTCGGATAATGATCATATTCGCGGACTCGATTCTGTGCTGGACCTTTTCCCCGTTAAAACCTTTCTCACCTTCGGCGACAACATCGCCGGTTTCCGCATGAAACGGTTGTATGCAAAAGCAAAAGAGAAAAACGCTCAACTCATTTCACTAAAAAGAGATCAGGCTTTCCAGATAGGAGAAACGCAACTGACCCCTTTGCATCCAGACCCTAACGAGAGTCTCGACGAAAACACTCGTAGAGTGGATAACGATTTGTCGTTGGTCCTGCGGCTCGACTACCAGAGCTTCAGCATGCTTTTTACCGGAGACATCGGCAAAAAAGTAGAAGAAAAACTGGTCAAACTCTATCCCGACTTGAAAGTCGATGTTTTAAAAAGCCCGCATCACGGTAGCCGATTTTCCAATTCTGAATCCTTTATAAAAGCGACCCAACCCAATGCAGTGGTATTTTCCAGCGGTTATCTCAACCGAATGAAGCACCCGCACCCTGAAACCTTAAAGCGTTACAACAAAGCGGGCGTTGAAGTTTACCGCACCGATTTGAATGGCGCAGTGCAGATCATTTCCAACGGGCAGGAATATTTCATTCGCGCTCATGAAAGGTTGTGAAAAAGATTTCTTTCATTGACTTTTTTTCGCCTGCCTTTATATTTAAAATCATTGTTAAACTTCATTTCAAACAAACACCACTATGAGTTCAAGTCAGGAACGCCGACTGAAAATTCTTATTGTTGACGACTCGAAAACCATCGTTGCCGTCATCAACAATATTCTGAAAAAAGATTACGACACTTGTTCTGCTGAAAACGGATTGCTAGCCATCGAATCTTTTAAAAAGGAAAAACCGGACCTCATTCTCATGGATGTGGAAATGCCGGAGATGAATGGTTTTGAAGCCTGCAAAAATATTAAGGCACTCGATACTGAAAACAACGGCTTCACGCCCATCATTTTCATCACCGGTAAAGGCGATCTTGAAAGCATGAAAACAGGTCTTAAAAGCGGTGCCGAAGATTATCTGGCAAAACCTTTTGAGCCGGAAGAGTTGCTGGCGCGTGTGCAGGCGGTGTTGAGAACCAAAAAACTTTATAATGAGTTGATGGATGCCTACGCCTTCATCCAGCGCGAACAGGATATTATCGCTTCTATTCAGCAGAGCCTGCTTTGCCACCAACTTCCCGATATTCCCGGGTTCCGGTTCTTTGCCGATTACCAGCCCTCTTCCAAAGCCAGTGGTGATTATTATGATTTCATCCAGATTGATAAAGACCATCTCGGCATTCTAGTCGCCGATGTTTCCGGGCATGGGTCACCGGCAGCGGTCATCATGGCAATGATGCGCGTGGTCTTACGGTCATTTTTATCCACCACTCGATCACCGAAAGAAGTGTTGGAAAAAATCAACCAAAGCCTTTGTGACAATCAAAAGTCGGGGCATTTCATTACCGCTTTTTATGGCGTTATCCATCTGCCCACTCGGTACATGAAATATGTATCTGCCGGGCATAACCCACCTCTTCTTATTGATTACGAATCCGGTCACGTTCAGGAACTCAACACCGAAAAGGGATTCCCGCTTATGATTCATTGCGATAATGACTTAGAGGAAAAGGAGGTTGAACTTCCTCTCAACAGCAAATTGATCTGTTATACCGACGGACTCACCGAAGCTCGAGGAACGGATCAGGAAATGTATGGTATGGAAAGATTGAGACAAAATGCCCAGGAAATGGGGAAGTCGATGAACGCTGAAAAACTGGGTCAAGCGCTGAAAAACAATGTACAAACCCACCTGAACGGCTGTGAATTCACCGATGATTTCACTCTGGTCGTCCTCGAAGTCCAGCCAACGCCCTAACAGAGGTTTCTTGCCAGATAGAGTCCCATTATGGTATAAAGACTGTTTACCTGAACCCTTTAATATTGGAAAAAAACAACATGGCAACCGTTGAAAAATTGCAGGAACATCTCAAAAAAGCTCAGTCCAATCTGGCAGAAGCGTCTAAAAAAGACAGCAATGCTGTTGAAATTCGTAACTTGAAAAAGAAGACCAAACGGCTAGCGCGCAAAGCATCCAAAATCACCGCTGCCGAAAAAATGGTTGAGCTGAAAAAGAAAAAGAAAAAAGACCGCAAAGCCGCCTCCGAATAACCAGCGTGACGCTGGACCCTAAGAGCACAACTGATTAGTTTGTCTAGCATTATTGAGCGCTGTAAAATTCAGGTTTATTTGCATCCCTCGCTAGAGGGTGCTGCTATAGGCTAAAGGTCAGATCCTTTTTTTTGCGAACTGTTAATATTTCGCTTCTGGAAAAATTATTTGGCGTGTTTCACTTTTAGGAATAGAAATTCCCGAAATTAAGAATATGGATATCGAACATATAGCCAAACTGGCTCGCCTGAAGTTAACCGATGCGGAAAAAGAAAAGTTCTCGAATCAGATGGGAACTATCATCGAATACATCGAGAAACTCAGCGAACTGGATACTGAAAACGTGGAACCCACCGCGCATGTGTTGGGCTTGAACAATGTTTTCCGCGAAGACGTGGCAACAGAACCCCTCACAGACCAAACCCTTATTAACGATTCCCCCGCACACAGCAAAGGGCATTATGAAGTGCCCAAAGTAATTTAATTCTATGCACCGCACTACCATACGCAGGCAAGAGAACTGCTCCATTCGAAAAAACTGTCTTCTGTCCAATTGACGGAAGCCGTATTCGCACGCATCGATGCAGTCGAAGACAGGGTAAAAGCATTCGCTCACTTGATGCGGGAGAAAGCCCTTGAGCAAGCCAAGGCCGCCGATGCCCGAATCGCCAAGGGCG
>JAESTE010000064.1 GCA_016763735.1 Nitrospinaceae bacterium
CACCTTGCCCATATTGCTTTTCGGCTCTTCCACCCAGTCGCCGGCCTCTTTCATAAGAATGATTTCCCGGACCCCTTTGATTTTTCTTGCGTCTTCCACACCGTGTATGGAAAGAATTTTTCCTGGCGGGGGAATCAAAGAACGTTCTGCGGCAACAAGAGAAACTTTTGGTTTCAGATCATCAGGCGATTCGCCCAGGGAAACCTGAATAGCGGCCTTATATAAATTGACTCCAGACGATAAAGGATAAGTGTAAGCCGACATCCAACCGCCACTCAGACGTGCAGCGATCTCAACAATTTTTGGACCGTCCGAAGTAAACTTGATATCGCCTTTCGCGGCACCCGTGTCAATGCCCAAGGCACGAATCGCTTGTTTGAAAACTTCAATCGTTTGCTCGATTTGCTGTTCCGGCAGATTCGATGGCAGGGTATGCCCGACTTCGACAAAATAAGGAGATCGTTCAATAATGCGATCAGCAACCCCGGTTATATGTATGTCGTCGTTATAAACCAGCGCATCCAAGCTCAACTCGGGTCCTTCCATAAATTCTTCAACGATCAGCTTGCCGCTGATAGAAGCCTCTTTGGCTTCGCGGAATGCCGAGATCAAATCGTCAGGACGTTCTATTTTACGCACACCACGCGCACCCATGTTATCGCAGGGTTTTATAACCAGTGGAAACTCCATGGAATTTAACGCTTCGCGCCCTTCATCCAAAGTCCAAACCGGACGAAACTGTGGAACCGGCACCCCTTTTTCCTGTAGAATCTGACGCATCTTGATCTTGTCTGTCGCCCGTTCTGCTACTTCAAAGGGGATACCTGGCAGGTTCAAAGCATCTGCTACGGCGGCAACGGTTTGCGAGGCATCGGTGCCAACAGTCATCACCCCATCCAAAGGACAAGCCATGTGAAACTGCTTTGCTGTGTTGACCGTGAGATTGATATTGCGAGTACTGACTTCGATAGGATAATCGGCCAGCAGCATGCCTTCCGATTCCGGGTTGTAATCGGTCACCACCACTTTGAGCCCCATCGACTTGGCTATTTTAATGGCAGGCACCTGAAAAACCCCGCCGCCGATGATCATTAAATGTTTAGGACGATTTACAGGCATGTACAATATTTAGTGGAAAAGTTTTACGTTACTCAACATTATCTTAACGACATAAAAAAACTCCAGCTTTAACGAAACCCCGAACAATCGGATGAGAATCCAACTTTCTTGTTCATTTTAACTGTTTTTAGAGGAAAATAGCTTAAAATATCCCCGCAAATGCCGATCTATATATAAAGATTCCAATTCAGGAGAAGATGTGGCCCCCCCCCAGTCCCGACTCAAAATACCTCTGTTCTTACTCATCCTCACGGGAATCCTTTTTCTGATCTACGCCAATGGACTCAACACCCCTTTCCAAAGCGATGATGAGCGGCATGTAATATTGAATCCGAACATAAATAATCCAGCATTTTATTTTAGCCCCAATTACATCACCTATCGGCATATCAACAATTTCACCTTTGCCCTGAACTATCAATGGGGACAACAAGACCCTTTCGGCTATCACCTTTTCAACCTTCTTATTCACATTTGCACAGTGATCCTGGTTTTTTCAATTGTAAACCTGACCATAAAAAATGCCACTGAATGGGGGAAAGAAGCCGCATTAAAAATTGCCGCTATTACTGCTTTTCTCTTCGGACTTCATCCCATTCAAACAGAAACCATCACTTATATTTCAGGGAGACCAGGTGGCCTTGCGGCAGTGTTCTATTTCTTTTCTCTTCTCATGTTCGTGCTTAGCGGATTAAAAAAATCAAAAATACCGAGTTTTATTTATTACAGCCTGTCCCTTCTAGCGTTTTTTATGGCTGTATTGAGTAAAGAAATCGCCGTGACACTTCCAGTCATTTTACTTCTTTATGATATCTGTTTTATGAAAGGAGAAAACTGGAAATCTTTTCGCTCGCGGTTGGGATTTTATATCCTGTTTCCCGTACTGGCAATTCTCGCATACTTCCAATCCCATCACGCTTTCATAGCCATGGGAGCTTTATTGAAAAAAATTCACCTGTCGCTGATATTAGTACAACTGGATATTCTCAAGCATCCTTTAAAACTGTTCTTATTCCCAATCAATCTGACGTTTGAATATGATTTTAGAACTCAGGTAATGTGGGGATCGCTTCTGGTCTCTCTCTTTTTACCGGCAACCGTGTTTTTTCTGGTGGTTAAAAAATTCTATTTAAAATCTAGCATCCTTTCATTTTCATGCTTATGGTTTTTAATCACTTTGGCTCCGACCAACTCAGTCATGCCGCGGGTGCATCTTTTTAGTGAGCGAAACCTGTACATTCCTTATTTTGGACTCTCCCTGTTTTTTGCAGTGATCCTTTACCTGATATTTTTTAAGGAAAACCGGAATAAAACTTCAATAGCTCTCCTGTTGTTAGTTGGAATCAGCTTTTCATCTCTGGTCGTAAAGAGGAATCAGACCTATGCTTCGCCTTCTTCCCTGTGGGCAGACACCTTCAAGAAAACCCCTAATAAACTGAGTGTAGGAAAAACTTTGAGCATACATTATTTAATGGAAGAGAATTATCCTGAAGCTCTGAAAACTCTGAATGCCTTATTGCAAATCAATCCTGGGCTCTACGATGTTCATCAGAATATGGGCCTGGCCTATAAAAGTATGGGGAACGTAATCAACGCAGAAAAAAAGTTTAAAGATGCCATTCGCATCAACTTCAATGCTCCGGAAGCGCATTACAATCTTGCAAGCCTTTATGGCAATCTCGGCAAAGCAATTGAAGCCAGCAAAGAGTTTGATATCTCCGCAAAACTTTTTACAACCCATATAAATAAACCTCCACAAAGTTTTTATTTAGATAAAGCGCGCGCCCACAATCAGGCAGGCATCGCATTCAGCAAAACGAAAAAGTTTGATAGTGCGCTGGAACAGTTTGGAAAATCGGTACAACAAAATCCACGATCACTGGAAGCCCGATTCAATTTGGCCAAACTTTTACTAGAGTTCAAAAATGATAAAACTAGAGCCTCTGCTCACATTAAGGAAGCCCTGAAATTGAATCCCACTGCTCCACAAACCCAAGTGTTGCAAGGTCTGCTCGATCAAACAGCACCTTAACCCCCCTGCCTTTTAAAAAGTTGCCTGAACAAGGGCATTGGTGTAGTTTTAATCGGAATACCAAAAACTAATGAACGACCCCGACGCAAGCAGACGGGGTACCCCAAAAATATTTTTATTTAACAGGCGTGGCAAGCCACGTGGGATTAACAGAGGCAACATGGTCGCACTGGTACATAGCGGAGCGGTATTGGGCATCGACGGTTATCCCGTCGAGGTAGAAGTCAATCTTTCACAAGGGCTTCCCGGTATGTCCATCGTGGGCCTGCCCGATGCGGCAGTGAAAGAAAGCAGTGACCGGGCCTCTGCCGCTATTCGCAACACC
>JAESTE010000065.1 GCA_016763735.1 Nitrospinaceae bacterium
ACGATTCGGGGATGAATCTTTATCATTGGCTGTGCATAGCAACCTGGTGGTGTTCCAGTGTCTTCAAACACAAATCAAATTATTGGAACAAACGATTCTGAAGCAAGTGAAACTGCGCCAGGAATTTATCCAACTCAAAACAGTGAACGGCATTGGCGACATTCTGGCCTTAACGATCATGCTGGGAACGGGCGAGATAGAGCGTTTCCCAAAGGCCGGAAACTTTGCATCGTATTGTCGTTGTGTGGGCAGTCAAAAAATGAGTAATGGAAAAAGAAGGGCAAGGGCAACACCAAAAATGGCAACAAGTACCTGGCCTGGGCTTTTGTGGAAGCTGCCGTTCTGGCTGTACAACATAACGAAAAAGTTAAAAGGTTTTATCAACGCAAGAAAGACAAGACCAACAGCACGATCGCGATCAAGGCGGTGGCGCATAAACTGTCACGAGCTTGTTATTACATCTTACGTGATCGGGTTGTGTTCGATAATGCCAGAGCTTTTGGATAAATGGGATGCGGGAGCGAGTTCGTAAGGGGTTTGGTGTAACCACAGACTTGATTGAACAGTTTTGGCATCCCTTCACAACCATTTTGCAAAAAAGGGTAGATTCGGTTACGCCCGTGCCGCGAATCAAAAAGGGTCTGGATGCCAATGAACAATTGGCAAGCCATCAATTTGTCATTGCAACGTTTTAGACGTTGAAGACTTGAACACGGCGGGGAACCAAAGGTTTTCTGGGGCGATTAAGCCAGGGGCGGGAAAGATCAAATATTTTCCACAGCCTTGATCCAGATGGGTGACTGATGCGTACCGAATCGGTACGACATTTAAATATGAAAACCACGCTGCGTAACGAAATACTTGAACTTGTGAAATGGAAAATAAATAACTTCATGCAGGCTACGCCTGCATGAGCATAGGCAGAAATTTGCCTGTTGACACGGGGGTTGCTAATGGGTGACCCCTTGACTGACCCCTTGACAAAAAAAATTAAATGAATATTTGCAGACAGAAAACCAAAACTTAGCTTGAGAAAAGTCGATAAAACAGTGAAAAACTCCCCAATATGAAAACTATTCCAACTAATTGCATTAAGCCTCTAGCAACAAGCTCACTGAGATCATCATATTTGGCTCCTCCCCAAATTTTCACTCCTTGTAATCGGCATCCTTTAGCAATATATTTGCTTTTCACTAAAACAAGCATTCCTATTATTAGAATAATGCTTGCTTCGAAAACTTCACCAAAGTTGGTTATGGACATTTTCCCCCTCCAGATTGAGAGTTTCCGTTAAAAAAATCTTTAATAATAGAAAAGTCAAATAGTTTTACTGTATCAGTGACGGCGATAGATCCTCCAAAGCCAATTCCAAAACCAACACCCCATGTGCCAGAAAATCCGTCTTTATTAAAACTACCTCCAGCTTGTGCTCCAATACCCCTTCTTCCCCCTCTTACAGAAGCGTCTACACTCACACCTTCTGATATGTCTCCAAAAGGGTTATAAGTGGCCGAGACACCTTGCCCAATCCCTAGTCCAAAGCCAAAGTACCCAAAAACACCATCTGGACTAATCTTCAAGCCAATCGTTCCTCCCGGCCCATATTCTCCTTTTGCTGCACCACTAAAACCTATATCGACAAACCATAAACCAATTGGGTCTATAAAATTAATGGGATTGTTAAACGTATATCCATATAAATTACTATCCCCACCGGCAAACAATATTGGGTCTTTGCTCGTCCATCTACCGATTTCAGGATCGTAGTCTCTTGCGCCGAATCGTGTCAACTTGGTTGATGCGTCGTACAAGCCACCCGCAAAGCCGAAAGGTTGAAAGCCGGGATTTGTGTCGGCAAGCACGTTACCAAACTCATCGAAGTCCATAGCCTGTGCAACCAAGCCAGTGGCAACATCGACAACGAGCCTTGGGCTACCTAAATGATCGCTGATTATTCTATAGGTGTTTCCTCCTTTAATTATATAGTCCGGTATGTTTGCGCGTGAGGCGTAAACGAATCGGCTTACAATATTCCCCGCACCATCAAGTTCAGCAACCGGGTTTAGCTGATCTTTATACAACCAACCTTTATCCAACGTGCCGTCTACCTTGCGACCGATGCGCCTGTTACTCGCATCGACAATATATTCTATCAAAGAACCATTAGCGACATCTACACTCAAGAGGTTGCCGAGTACATCGTAGGCATATGTTGTCGTACCCGAAGCATCCGTTTTGCTGAGCAATTCGCCGTTGTCGGTGTAGGTATAACTCGCCGTCAGCGTACTGGTCAGCCTGTCCTGATCGTCATAGGTCGCACCGTTGTTCGTTTTATTGCCGTTTGAATCGTAAGTGAACGACTCATTCAACACGCCATCGCGATTAACAGCAATAAGTCTTCCGGCGAAATCATAAAAATAATCATAGGTGCGTGCGACCCCTTGAGCCGTCTCCACTTTTTGTGTGATGCGTCCTAATTTGTCACGGGTAGACGTGGTGTTGAAAACCGAAGTGGCACTGACCGTTGCGTCGTAACTTGTGACCTCCGCGAAACCGTTATAACCGTAGTTGTCAGTGACAACTCCCAAGGTAGAATCTGTAAGCAAGCCATTGGTTGGGTCATAGGCTAAAGTTTGGGTTCCCGCGCTGGTCAGCAAACTATCGTTGTCGTAACCGAAAGCAATCGTACTGCCCCCGTTAACGCTTCTTGACGTGATACGAAAGTCGTTATCGTAAGTCCGTGCAACGGACCCGGCGACTGTTCCTGCCCAGGTTGTGCTGAGCAGTAGACTGCCGTCATAAGTGAAACTCTGTGCGCCGCCATCGGGCGCAGTGATGTTATTCACATTGCCCGTCAATGCATCGTAGCTGAAACTTGTGGTGCCACGCGGAATTGCAAAACTGGCGACCCGGCCTCCGGGTTCGTAAGTGAATGCTACTGTTTGTCCGTCAGGACGAGTGATCGTCGTTAATTGTTTATCGACGTTGTAAGTAAATAGAGTCCTATGTTCTGGCAACCCTATTGCCGGTGGGCGATATTCCGTTTCCAGATCGGTTTTGTTGTACTGGAACACATGCGCCGGTCGGCCTGGAGGCGTGATGGAAACGACGTTGCCGTTCGTGTCATAGACGAAGTTTATCTCCTTCAAATCCGGGAGGATTTGTTTCGTGACTCTTCCTGCAAGGTCATACTCGAACTGCACAGCGCGATTCAACGGATCGGTGACGGAAGCCACGAATCCATTACCATCGTAGGCGATGGAACTCAGCCGCTGGTTCGGCCCTGCTGCTCCCTGACGGACATCGGTCAACCTGCCGCGCACATCGTAGAAGAAGTCGGTGTCCGAAAGTCCCGGCACCTGTTCCTGAATAATCCGCCCCTGCGTGTCGGTAAAAGAAGTCGTCACTCTTCCTTCCGGTGTGGTGTCGGTGAACTTGAGCAATGCCGCATCGTAAACGCTGGCGAAGGGGCGACCGTTGAGGATGAGCATATCGACCATCGCTGTCAGGCTGAGCGGATCAGCAGGGTCGGCCAACGTCACTGACCTTGTGGTGGTGAGCGTGGAAACAATCCCGCCGGGAGTGGTCACGGCTAAGTTGCTGAGCGGCGCCAGCATGCCGAAACGCGGGTCTGGGTTCTTCGTGATGTTCGTCACGGTGCCATCCGGTGACGTGATCGTCTGGCTGTTGTCGAGGCCCAGCAGAGTGACTGTGGAGAATCCCGAAGGACCCGTGACCGTGCGCAGGTTTTTCCCACCTGTGGCCAGAGTTTCCACGGAGAACGAAGAGACACGCCCAAGCCCTGAAGTGTTGGTAACCGTATAGCTATCGTCGGTCTCCATACGAGCCAGTGTCTGCGAGCCTCCGGCGGCGTCCGTGTCAGTGAGCATCCTGCCTTCGGCGTTATAGGTAAAGGTGGAAGTATTATTACGCGGATTGGTAAACTGCGTGATCAATCCCTTTGCCGTGTAAACCATAGAATACGATTCATTGTTGGGATTGATGACGTCAGAGAGGTAGCCATTGGCGTTGAGAAAAAGCAATGTGACCTGTCCATCGGGACCGGTGATAGAAGTCGGATTACCGCTTACATCACGCTGAATGGAAGTGGAGTTGCCGTTGCCGTCAACGACTGTTATCAGGCGTTCTGCAAGATCGTAAGTGAAGTCGTGGACCACTGTTCCCGTGAGTGTGTTCTGCGTCCGCAGATGTTTACCAGAACTGTCGAAAACATAAATCTCCGAACCGTCCTCCGAAGGTACAACCCGTTCAGTATCACTAAAGCCCGGAAGCGGGAGACCGATCACCCGCCCTCGGCCATGAAGAGCATCTGCAACATATATGGCCCCATCGGGCGCCACCACCAAAGAATCGATATTAATGTTGGCACTGGCAGCGGCGATATTGTCACCGTTAAATCCACCCAAGGCAACCCCTGTTCCCGCTATCCTGCGGAGGATTCCGTCCTTTCCAATTTTCCAAATAATGCCAATGTCGCGACTGCCATAATAGAGATTACCTTCCACATCGACTGCCAGGGAATGCGCGCTCACACCCTCAAGACCGGTTTCTATCGCCAGGACACCCTCTTCCATCGCAGTCGTACCGTTTCCAGCGATGGTTCGGATGCGTCCGTCTTTGCCAATCTTGCGGATATAGGGCTCGGAGACTGAAG
>JAESTE010000066.1 GCA_016763735.1 Nitrospinaceae bacterium
AACATCGTGTTGAACAGGTGGGAGAAAAACTACGCAAGATGATGCCTTTCGTCGGCAAGAAATTGGAATAAGGGCAAAAACTTATGCGTAGTCCCATAGCCAAAGAAGGCTTTATATTCGTCATTCCGCTGGCTTTTTTAGCAGCGGCGTTGTACTCGTTTTCTTATTACTGGGCGGCAGGTCTGTTTGAAGGACTTTTCCTTTTCTGTGCCTGGTTTTTTCGCGACCCCAATCGTGTCATCCCGCAGGAGCCGAATGTAATCGTCTCTCCTGCCGATGGCAAAGTGGTCAAAATAATCAAGGAGAGCGACCCGTTATTACCGAACGATAATTATACGCGGATCAGTGTATTTTTGAACGTTTTCAACGTGCATGTCAACCGTGTACCTATTGCTGGTAAAATCGAAGCGGTGAGGTACAATAAAGGTAAGTTTTTGAACGCCGCCAATCATAAGGCATCGTTGGACAATGAACAAAACGCGATTTTGTTGGACAACGGCAGTACCAAGATATTGGTCAAACAGATCGCAGGCTTGATCGCACGCCGCATTGTTTGCGGGGCTAAAGAAGGCGACGATTACCAACTCGGGCAACGGTTTGGTTTGATCCGCTTCGGTTCTCGGACTGATATCTTCGTTCCAGAAGGTACGACAATAAAAGTTAAAGAAGGCGATATTGTCAGCGGGGGTAGTTCAATCATTGGATACCTTAAATAAGATGAAACCAAGAAAAGGCATACATATACTCCCCAGTCTATTCACAACGGGAAATGTGTTTTGTGGATTCTATGCATTCGTCGCTGTTTTAAACGAAGACTTCTATCATGCCGCCTGGGCAATTGCGATTGGAATGATCTTCGATGGACTGGATGGTCGCATTGCGCGACTGACAAAAACCACCAGCGCCTTCGGAATGCAATATGACTCTTTAGCAGATATCGTCACTTTCGGCATGGCCCCGGCCTTTCTTGCCTACGCCTGGGTTTTAAAACCTTTTGGTAGATTGGGATGGATGGCGGCTTTCCTCTTTTTACTTTGTGCAGCTCTCCGTCTTGCGCGTTTCAACGTCACTACTGCAGATGTTCGAAGTTCGCATTTCATTGGTCTACCCAGTCCAGCCGCCGCCGTTGTGGTTGCTTCTATCGTCATTGCGTTTGAAGATTTGTTTTCAACCCGGATCAATCCATTCGTTATGGTTATGGTTATTTATATTTTAGCTTTTCTTATGGTCAGCAACATCAAGTACCCCGCATTCAAAAAATTGGATTTTAAAAAGCGCGTTGCCTTTTCACGTTTCCTGTTCATCATCTTATTTATCTACGTTCTTGCGACGATCCCGCTAGTGGCCCTGTTCATACTAGCCATAACCTATACTGTGATTGGGCCGATTGGATTGCTGATTAAAAATAAAGAAGAAGTTCCTGAAGAGTCCTCCCCATCCACCCAACAGCAATAAAAAATGTCCTGGATAGATAAAATCAAAGCCGGCATCGGCAAAAAATCCCCAAAAGATGAAGACTTGTGGGTAAGTTGTAAAAAATGCAAAGAACAAATCTACATCGCGGAACTGGAAGACAATCTAAAAGTCTGCCCAAAATGTGAATATCACTTCCGCCTCGATGCCCGGCAACGCATCCATTTACTGATCGACCACGAAACATTTACCGAACAAGATCAAAACCTGACATCGCCCGATCCACTAAAATTCAAAGACACAAAAAAATATAAAGACCGGATGCGGGCAACCATGAAAAAAAATACAAACAACGATGCCATCATTACCGGCTCAGGCGAAATAGAGGGCCTTGCTATTGAAATTTGTGTCTTTGACTTCAGCTTTATGGGCGGAAGCATGGGGTCGGTCGTCGGTGAGAAAATAACCCGGTCCATAGAACGGGCCATCGATAAAAATATGCCGGTGATTATTGTCAGTTGTTCCGGCGGCGCACGCATGCAGGAGGGTATCTTCTCGCTCATGCAAATGGCAAAAACTTCATCGGCTCTGCAAAAACTTAGCGTGAAAAAAATCCCTTACATTTCTCTTCTAACCGACCCCACTATGGGCGGCGTATCAGCAAGTTTTTCCATGCTCGGCGATATCATTCTCGCTGAACCGGGAGCGTTAATAGGCTTTGCCGGACCGCGCGTGATCGAGCAAACCATCAAACAAAAACTGCCTGATGGATTTCAAAGAGCCGAGTTCCAATTAGAACATGGTCTCATTGATAATGTTGTCCACAGGAAAAGATTGAAAGCGACTCTGGTACAACTCCTCAATATGCTGCTAAATAGTCCGCAGGATGTAACATCGAAAGAAGAAAAAATTCCCAAACTGACCAATCCCCCGGAAGTCCTCGGCGCCTAATTAGCGAGCCGCCTGCTTTTGCAACGTCATAAAAAAACCGATCTATTACTACCAGCCTCGGTTTGCCCCTTGATGTCGAATCAACTCACCATCGACCATGAACACAACGTCTTCCGCAATATTAGTAGAGAGATCTGCGATTCTTTCCAGATAGCGAGAAATAGATAGGGTTTGCACTGCCCTCTCTATAAACTCCGGACTCTGGCGCATTATATCTTGCAGGGCGGTATACATTTCTCTATTTAAATCATCAATTTCATCATCCAAAGTCAATACAATACGAGCAAGTTTTGTATCCATTCTAATAAGAGCATCAAGACTTTTGCTCACCATTGCCTGAACTCTATCTGCCATATGATGAAAATTGAGAATTGCCTGAAGCGGCTCATGGTCTGCCAAATAAATAGAACGCTCAGCAATGTTTGCCGCCAGATCACCCATGCGTTCCAAATCATTATTAACCTTGAGGACCGCAATGATGAGCCTGAGATCATTCGCTACCGGTTGATGTAGAGCCAGCACTTTGAGACACTCTTCTTCAATTTGATTCTCTTTTTGATCAATCAAGCGATCACCACTTATCACTTCTTTGGCAAGCTCTGGATGCCGGTCGATCAGAGACTCAATAGAATTATTAAGAGCTTTTTCTACCATCAATCCGGTTGTAAGCAGTTCTTTTTTTATACGATCTAAATCTCTTTGCAGATGTTTTCCCATCGAGATATCCTTTTATCCGAACCGCCCTGTTACATACTCTTCGGTTCGTTTATTTGTTGGGTGGGTAAAAATATTTTTAGTTTTTCCAAATTCGACCAATTTCCCTGCCTCAAAAAAAGCGGTAAATTTTGAGACACGGGAAGCTTGTTGCATATTGTGAGTCACGATAACTATGGTGTATTGTTGTTTCAATTCATACATCAGATCTTCAATACGAGCTGTGGATACAGGGTCTAGAGCAGAGCAGGGTTCGTCCATTAAGATAATTTCTGGCTCCATAGCCAAGGCTCTTGCTATGCATAGTCGCTGTTGCTGCCCTCCGGACAAAGCCATCGCCGAGTCCTTAAGCCTGTCTTTCACTTCATCCCATAGAGCCGCCGCACGAAGTGACTTCTCTACCCGCTCGTTAATATCCTTTCTAAAGCCATTAATCAGGGGACCCCAAGCTACATTCTGGAAAATCGATTTTGGAAAAGGATTTGGTTTTTGGAAAACCATACCAATTTTTCGTCGCACCTCCACAGGGTCGACATTACTCCCATACAGATCTATATCGCGATACAATACCTGCCCTTCTACAGTAGCCCCTGGAACAAAATCGTTCATGCGATTAAATGAGCGCAGTAATGTACTTTTTCCACAGCCTGAAGGCCCGATGATAGCTGTTATCCGCCTCTCAGGTATTGTTAAGGAAACATTGTTGATGGCCGGTGTGCCGCTATAGCAAATTGTTACATCTTTTACTTGCAGAACTATATTTTCCGTTTTATTCTTTCCTGACAATTCTTTTCCCATAGTTTTTGAGTCCATCAAAAATTTTTCTGGCAAAGCTTTTTTATGAGCAATCATATTCATAAGTTTCGTTTCTCCGACCTATGGCGAATATAAACCGCGATTGAATTCATCATTAGAAGAACTAACAACAAAACAAGAATTCCCGCCGCAGCAAGTTCATGAAACTCTTGTTGTGGGCGTGAGGCCCAGTTGAAGATTTGAATGGGAAGAGCTGTAAAATCATCCATCGGACCTTCAGGAGTAAACGCCACATAAGTCAATGCTCCAATCATGACAAGCGGCGCTGTTTCTCCAATAGCCCTGGATAGCGCAAGAATAATACCGGTGAGAATGCCAGGAAGTGCCGCCGGAAGCACGTGCGCATATGTGGTTTGCCAGCGTGTTGCCCCGAGAGCGAACGCGGCTTGTCGAATCGTATTGGGTACCGAACGTAGAGCTTCGCGGGTTGAAATAATAATAACCGGTAGAATCAGTAGACTCATGGTCAAACTACCCGCCAATACACTTTGCTCCAGTCCAAACCATCGCACAAAAATAACAAGACCCAACATTCCATAAACAATAGAAGGCACACCAGCGAGATTGGAAATATTAAGATCAATGAACCGACTGAATCGATTTTTATTCGTAAACTCTTCAAGATAAAGCCCTGAACCAATGCCAATGGGAACGGAAAAGAGTGCAGTAAATCCCATGAGCCAAAGTGTTCCAAACAAAGCAGAGCGAATACCGGCCTTTGCAGGAAACCGAGAAGGAAAATCACTTAAGAACTGTAAGTCGAGCCATTGAATACCTTCACGAGTTACATGGAATAGTAAAATACCCAAAATAACAACTCCGGTCCATGCTACGACGAAACAAAAAACGTGAAAAGCTCTGGCGAACCAGTATCGATATGTAAGGCTCCGAGAAATCATTCATACACCTCGCGAAACTTGCGCAATAAATGACTTGAAACTATGTTCATAATAAGAGTGATGACAAAAAGTAACGCGGAGACAGCAAAAATAGTCTGGTAAGCAATACCACCTGCCGGGGTATCGCCGAGGCTAACCTGGACAATGTAAGCAGTCATAGTTTGTATGCCTACGAAAGGGTCCATCGTCATCTTGGGAGTAGCGCCTGCCGCAAGAGTGACAGCCATTGTTTCTCCAATTGCGCGTGAGAGAGCCAACACAAAAGCCGCCATGATACCGGAAAGGGAGGAAGGGATTACCACGCCGAGAGTTACTTCCACCGGGGTCGCACCTACAGCGTAGGCGCCTTGACGCAAAGATGCCGGTACTGCCCGAAGGGTATCATCACAAAGCGATGCAACCATGGAAAGAACCATGATACCCACGACTATCGAAGCACTGGCCGCGTTGAAAATTTGAACGTCAGAAAAAACCGTTCGCAATAAGGGTGTCACGAAACTAAGCGCAAAATAACCGTAGACAACGGTGGGAATCCCTGCAAGCACCTCTAGAATTGGTTTAAGAATGCTTCTGACTCGGGAAGAGGCATATTCACTCAAATAAATTGCCGTGGCCAAACCAGCAGGAAGCGCTATCAAAGCAGTACCCGCAACTATAAGAAAAGTTCCACAAACCAAAGGAAGAACCCCGAAAGATCGGGGTTCTAAAAGAGGCGTCCATTGGGTTCCAAAAAGAAATTCAGAGACAGAAACTTCCTGAAAGAATACTCCTGCCTCTCGAATCAGGATCCAGACAATGGCAAAGGTCGTTAAAACAGAGACCGTAGCGCAGAGAAACAAACCTGCTTTAATGCCTTCCTCGCGCCAATGTTTTGCCCATTTTCGCTGAAACACGCTCTATTTTCCTTTATTTAAGTAAAATTTTTTTAATTTCCATATCACTATTTCTTCCTGAAATTAAAGAGCCTTTCAGCCACTTCTCAAACTGATCCGAAGAAAGCTGATAACTTTTATCAGGCAGTGAAATATAACCAACCTCTTTGACAAGCTCCGAAGCATTCGCCAGATAAAATCTTACGAACGCCTTAACTTCAGGGCGTTGTGATCCAGGCTTGCTGATATAGATGAAAATCGGACGAGATAGAGGTTTGTAAGAACCATCGTTTATGGTTTTCTCGGAAGGTGTAATCGGTCCTGTGCCCCCATCTATAGGAACAATCTTCAACTTCTCCTGATTTTCCCGGTAATAGGCATAACCGAAATAACCGAGAGCGTTTTTGTCGCCGGCCACACCCATGACAAGAACATTGTCATCTTCACTGGCTGTAAAGTCTGGACGGGAAGCCTGCGATTTACCGTTGATGGTTTTTGTAAAATAATCAAAAGTTCCTGAGTCAGCTCCGGGACCATAAAGAGTGATAGGTCGCTTGGGCCATTCAGGCCGCACATCGCTCCAATACTTTACTGTGCTTCCAGGTTGCCATATCTTTCTAAGTTCTGTAACCGTGAGATAATCTACAAAATCATTACTAGGATTGATAACCACAGACAATCCATCGTAAGCAACCGGAAGTTCAATAAACCCTAATCCATTATCTTTGGCTTTTTTTATTTCCGAATCTTTTATAGGCCTTGAGGCATCATTGATGTCTGTTTGCCCCCTGGCAAACTTCTTAAACCCTCCGCCCGTTCCTGAAATTCCAACGGTGACACGGACCTTTCTATTCACCTTTTGAAACTCTTCTGCAACAGCTTCAGATATAGGAAAAACCGTGCGGGACCCATCGATACGAACCTTTCCAGCTAACCCACCAGCAAAACTATTTTCACCAAGGGAAAGCAGAAAAAAAGTGGATACGGCAAAATAAAGTAGTAATCGATTCATATTTATCTCCTTTTAATTAATTTACTTTTCTTTTGTAAAGAAACAATAAAGATGGTGTGAAGGTTGTGGGGAGAGCTCTTTGCTGACACCTTTGCCCCGCAACCCGAGTATCTTTAAAAAGAAGTGTAGGGAAAAAATATGAAGAAAAAATAAAGGACAGATAAAAATATTAGTCCTACGAGCGAACTAAACTACGGTGAATTTTGAGGGGTTTATCAGGATAAGGATTCAGCAGGGCGCTGAAGAGCAGGCTCT
>JAESTE010000067.1 GCA_016763735.1 Nitrospinaceae bacterium
ACCTGGCCAGAGATAAAGATCTGGAAAAAGTAGTTAAAGGATACGATATCAGCATCCGCAACACGCCCTTTTTCAGCAAAGCAGAGTCTATTCCAGGTATCGGCAACATAGATCAAATTAAAGAAAAAGCCTTTACCATGAAAACAGGAGAATTCAGTTCTGCAAAAGTCCGCGACCGCTTTTATCTCTATAAGTTGGCAGACATGGAAAAAGCCGGTGAGCCAGATAGTGAACAGACCAAGCAAATCACAAATAAAATTAAAATAGAAAAAAGCCGCCAAGCTCTTCAGGAGTGGATTGAAAATTTAAAAAATGGAGCGGAAATTCTGGTAGATAAAACGTTGTTATAGGTCTTACCCTTCTTTTTTATATAGCCGATGAATATCCAGGATCTTTTTAACCAGCGATTTCATATCTTCAGCGATCACCCGAATCATCTCTTCCTTCCTTATTCCTCCCAAATCATAAATAATATCTGGAACAGAGCCAAAACTCGTTATTGCCTTTTCGGTTCCCCATTCGAGGGAAGAGCCTTCGCGAACCCGGACTTTCTTCGGTTCTTTGGAACGATCAAAAGAAGCAATTTTAAACTTCAGCTTCTTACAGATTCTTAGCAAAGTATCGGTATATTTTATATTCATCACAGCCCTCATATCGGGCTCATGCTGCATCACCGTCAACACAATATTGGCCACATGGCGAGAACCGCCAAATTGCGGTCGTGCTCCAGTAAAAATATCTTCTCCATTTTTTATAACGCGCCCGGGAATGGCCAGAACATCTTCATGCCTTTTGGCGTTGCTCAAACCTAGACCGATATTAGTCTGAACCTCTGGAACCAAATTTCCGATCCGCTCTTTTGTAAAAATTTCCATGGCATCTTCTAAATCACACAGGCATTGTTGTTTTTCACTTTCCCGATACATAGTAGCAAAAGGTTCAACACATGGAGTGCCATTACCAGAAGCAACCCCTCCAACAATAGCCTGTCCAATATATTCTTTAGCATTTTCAACTGCTTCCCGAAGGGGTATGCCCTTAGCCAATCTGGCCGTTATTGCTGCAGAAAAAACGCAACCTGTACCATGCATATCGGCTTTCGATAAACGTTCCGATGAAAAAAGCTGCGTCCCTTTATCGTCCAATAACAAATCCTCAGGGTTTCCCTTGAGATGCCCACCAGTAATCAAAACGGCGCGCACACCTGTTTTCAAAATTACGCGAGCGGCTTTTTTTCTGTCTGACTGACTTTTGATTTTTACTCCAGAAAGCAATTCAGCTTCCTTTATATTAGGAGTGACCAGAGATGCAAGAGGAAGTAAATGCTTTTTCAGTGCTTCTACCCCACCTCGCGTCAACAAACGTTTTCCCGAGGAAGAAATAATAATCGGATCGACCACCACATTTTTCAATCGGCTTTTCTTAATCATTTTCGCAACCAAACAAACCGTTTCTTCATTGCCAAGCATTCCGGTTTTCACCGCTTGACATTTTTTATCCTCAGAAATTGCGCGAAATTGCTGCTCAACCACATCCGCCGGCAAATCATAGGTCGAATGCACACCAAAAGAATTTTGCGATGTTATAGAGGTGATGATAGTTTTACAAAAAATACCGAGAGCCGAAAACGTTTTTAAATCCGCTTGAATACCTGCTCCCCCACTCGAATCCGAGCCGGCAATAGTTAAAGCAGTATTCACAGTTTTTTCAGACATAAATAAACCTTAATGAAATTACAGAAGGGGGTAATTTAGCAGACGGTCAAGAGGGCTGGCAATAGAATATTATACTTTTTAACCCACCGTAACGGATTTTGCCAGAAAACGAGGCTTATCAATATTCCTTTTAAGAGATGTAGCTGTAAAATAAGCAAACAATTGGCCAATCACCAGTTGAATCAGTGGAGCAATCAGAGGAGGAACATTGGGGAGAATCAATTCCTCACTGAATAAGTCGTGGTTTTTCCCCTGCTCCGTAAAATGAATTCCCAGTACAAACCCAGATCGAGCACGAATCTCTTCAATACTATGTATTGTTGATTGGTATAAATCTTTCTTCTCTTTGGGAGGCACGAAGACGATAGAAGAAATGTCATCATCTATCATGGCGAGCGTACCGTGCTTGAGAAATCCAGCTGGCATTCCCTCAGCATGCACATAGGCCACTTCTTTCATTTTCAAAGCGGACTCCAGAGCAATCGGATAATAAATTCCACGCCCCAGGTACAGCCAGTTTTTATTTTTGCAATATTTATTTGCGATACGATGAATAAAACCCGACCGCTCGTTTAAAACTCCCTGAATGATTGCCGGCAGTTCCTTTAAAGATTTCAAGTTCTCCTGATACGCTTTTTTACTAATGACCTTTTTCTTTAGTCCCAGCTTCATCGCTAGTAAAGTGAGAACAACCATTTGCGATAGCGCCGCCTTAGTGCTGATCACACAAATTTCGGGTCCAGATCCTTGCAAAATAACTTTATCGACCATCCGCGCAATGGAGGAACCCATCACGTTCACTACCGCCGCAGTCTTAGCACCTTTCGATTGGGAAAATTTCAAAGCCGAAAGCGTATCGAAAGTTTCACCCGATTGCGACATAGCAAACACCAGAGTCTTTTTATTGACATTCGCCAGGCTTAAAAACTCATCTGAGCTGATAGGGGGAATGAATCTCTGTGCTAATTCAGAAAAAATATATTGCGCATATTTTGCAACATAGAAAGTCGTGCCCACTCCCAGGAAATAAGAAGACTCCGCTTTTTCAAACATCTCCACAACATCGTCGAGTCCAGAAGGTTCTAAATCAAGAGCATTGGAAATGGTTTGCGGCTGCTCATAAATTTCCTTGAGCATATAGTGAGGGTATCCCCCTTTTTTAGATGTTTCACTGTCCCATTCAATTTTGGTGATGGGTTTGGTGACTTCCTCTTCATTGAGAATACTCTTAACAACATAAGAGTCGCGGGAAAGTATGGCGTATTCTCCATCATCCAGGATTACCGCATTTTTAGTATGGTCTATGAAGGCATTGAAATCCGAACCGACAAATTTTATTTCGTCTCCAATTCCCAGCATTAAGGGTGACTCACGCTTGGCGCAAAATATATGGCCCGGCAGATAAGTACAAATAAATGCCAGGGCAAAGGTTCCCTCAATCAGATTGAGAGTTTTCAGCAATGCCTTTTCAGGATTACGGCTTTTCTTAAAAAATTTCTCAAGGAGATGTGCGATCACCTCGGTATCTGTATCCGATGAAAACTTATAACCCTCTTTTTTGAGTTGGTCTCGTAATGGGCGGTAGTTGGAAATGATTCCATTATGAACAACAGCAAAATTGCCATCACGAGATGTAAAAGGGTGGGTGTTCCCTTTGGTCACCTTCCCGTGTGTCGCCCAACGTGTATGAGCTATTCCAATATTGCTTTTCTGCTGCAGAACATCATGTTTTCGGTAAAACCCTTCTACCCCACCGATATCTTTTTTAATAATGAGGCGGGTTTTGTTCATCAGGGCAACACCGCAAGAGTCATAACCCCGGTACTCCAGATTTCTGATGCCTTCAAAAAGAAGCTGCGATACATCCTTCAGCCCAACAACTCCACTGATTCCACACATATTCGCCCGCTATTTATGAGTTACGGAATAGCAGGCAGGAATAATTTCTCCCGAATGCACCACCGTACCAGGTTGAATCATATTACCCGCGCCGACCACTACGCCATCGCCAATAAACGCACCAAGCTTGGACATACCCGTAGAAATACGTTTTCCATTTTTAACAGTTATGGGTTTCCAATCGATAGTGCGGTTTACCGTCATGCAGCCGGAACCGATATCCACATTTTCTCCCAGAACACTATCACCGATGAAAGAAAGTCGACCGATTTGCGTATCGTCCATGACAACACAGTTTTTCAATTCCACACCACTTCCCACCTCACAGTTTTTCCCGAGAGAGGTGTAGCTTCTGATAAGAGAATTATTGCCAATATAACTACCACGACCAATTGAGCAAGGCCCTTCAATAACCGCACCCGCTTTGATCAATACATCTGCTTCAATTTTGACAATTCCTTGTAACGTCACATTCGCTTCCAGGGTCGCAGTCTTTGCAATAGACGATTCTTCCCAAGAGTCCATGATCATTTTATTGGCCGTCAATATTTCCCAAGGATGAACCACATCCAGCCATTCATCCTCCCACATGGATGCACGTAGGCCATCTCCTGCCACCATTTTCTTAAGGGCTTTTTCCATAGATGCCCCACTCGATTCCAACAACTGAAAAAATGAGGCGGGTAAAACGAACACTCCCGCAAGAACATAGTTGCCAAGGTTATTACTCTTCGGTTTTTCAATGATTTTCGTGATTTCCATCTGTGCGTTGAGAAAGACATTTCCAAACTGCTCATTGGAAGGCGGTAGACAGATAGAAGCTACAGGGCATTTGAAAGCGTGAAAAGATTGCTGAATCTTGCTGAAAATATTATCCGCAGTAAGGATGTCCCCATATAGAAGTAGAAAATATTCTCCTGGAGAAATTTTACTTTTAACCTGCATAACCGCATTTCCAATCCCACGGTTTTGTTTTTGCTCTACATAATGAATGTTTAATCCATCATGATCATGTTCTCGAAGCGCATCGATCAGCTTGTCTCTTTTGTGTCCCACCACAACAAATATGTCATTGATACCTGAGCAGTTTAACAACTCAAGAGAGTTATCAAGAATAGTGCGACCCGCAACACCGATCATCGGTTGCGGACGAGTGTCCGAAAAAGGTCTGAGATGGGAACCTTTACCTGCAGCTAAAATGATGGCTTTCATTTAGAAAATCTCGGTTGGAAGGCAATGCTCACTATTGCGGACGGGCGTTAATTTTCCAGCAACTTCTCTGCCCGCTTCAAGTCTTCGGGAGAATTTATTCCAAAGATTTCATCAGTATCCTCTGTTTGCACCGATGCCACGGGGTATCCATTTTTCATTGCGTATTCTAATGTATCGGTCAAATAATATTCTTTCTGAACATTATCATCGCCGAGACAGCATAAGTCTTTTAAAAACAATCCCTTATCAAAACAATATACCCCGGAGTTGAATTCGTCAACAATTTTCTCTTGGGCAGAAGCATCCCGGTGCTCAACAATCTTTAATATCGATCCATCGACATCGCGAATAATACGACCGAAGTCGTGTTTCGCCTTACTCTTGAGTGTCAAAACGCTGCATTTTGCTGCCACTTCCTTATGCTGTAGCAGTAGCCGCTCAAGGGTCTCAGTCTTTATTAAAGGCATGTCCCCGCAAAGCACCAAAACATTACCCTTGAAATCGTTCAAGGCCTGTTCTGTTTGTCGGGCCGCATGTCCAGTGCCCAGTTGCTCCTTCTGTAATACAAACTCCAGATCGCGCTTGGAAAATATTTCCTGCACCTGATCGGCCTGATGCCCTACAACAACAATAGTTCGAGCCGGATGCAATTTTTCCGCAACATCAAGAACGTACTCAAGAATGGGTTTTTCAGCAATGGGTATAAGGACTTTGGCGAGGGAGGTTTGCATGCGGGATCCTTTGCCCGCCGCGAGGATGATTATCGCTAGGTCTTGCTCTTGCATTTAATTTCATATTCCGCAATTTTCTTTCTCAAAGTATTGCGGTTGATGCCCAAAATATTTGCCGCTTGTGTTTGGTTGCCGTTGGTTTCTTTTAAAACAATCTCAACCAGCGGTTTTTCAATGCCTCCCATAATCAACTCATGCAGATGACCGTTGTTTTGTTCATCCATTGCACCCACATATTGCTTAATGGATTTGTCGAGCCATTTTTCAAGAAATGTATGTACTTTTTTTTGAGTGTTCTGCATTGTCAAAGAATCCATTCTTATCCCAAGGAAAAAAACGCGGCGTCCTCCCCAAGGCTTAGCGTGGCTTGAATTCGTGGATATTAGCAAACTCCTCAAACCCGGTCAAGCAAGGACTTGTTTCTCTTTATAAGTCACACAATTACAAGTTGCTTACTTTCCACCCTCTGGTCTAAAATGAAAATAAATAGTAACGCATTATAGTTATTTTCAAATTTCCTCTAAAAACATTATCCGAATTTTTACATGAAAGTTTCTTGTATTACATTAGGGTGCCGGACCAACCAGCACGATACCGCTGAGATGCAAACTCTTCTCGAGAAGGAAGGCTTTGTCATGGTCGGCCAACGAGAAAAAGCCGACGCCTATGTCATCAACACCTGTACCGTCACACAAAAAAGTGATGCCAGTTCCCGGCTCGCCATAAAAAAATCCCTCACCCTCAATCCAGATGCTCTGGTGGTGTTCACCGGATGCTATGCACAACTGAATCCGGAAGAAGCCGCTGAACTGACCGGACTCGATATTGTACTGGGCAACGCCGACAAACTAAAAATTGCACAACTGCTAAAAAGTAAGCTGCTAACCCCTGACAGGCAATGGCAAAAATCAGAAGCTACCGAAATCGTGATGTCGGACATCCATAAAAAAAGGATTTTCAGAACCATCCCGGTCAAAAACTTTCAAGGCATGACCAAGGCTTTCACAAAAGTTCAAACCGGTTGCGATGAGAAATGTTCTTTTTGCACCGTCGTTCGAGCGCGTGGCAAATCCATCAGTGACAGCCGAGAAAATATTCTTAACAATATCCAGGAAACCATTAATGCCGGTTTCAAAGAAATCACCCTGACCGGAATCAACCTCGGCACCTGGGGGATGGATACTGGAGAAACATTCACTTCCTTGGTTCACGATATTGTCGAATTACCCGGCGACTTCAGAGTCCGGCCGAGTTCGATCAACCCGATGGAAATCGACAACGATTTGATTCGGCTCATCGCCGAAACGGAAAAACTCTGCTCACATCTGCATATTCCTTTGCAAAGCGGCGACAACGAAATTCTGCGACGAATGCGCCGAAACTACAATAGCGAACAATACAAAGATGTAGTTCGTCGGGCTATCAACGCGATTCCCAATTTGGGGCTTGGCGCCGATGTAATTGTAGGGTTTCCAGGAGAAACCGATGCGGCATTTGAAAACACCCGTAAACTAATCGAAGAGTTCCCCTTCTCTTACCTGCATGTATTTTCTTATTCGCCAAGGCGTGGAACCGAAGCCAATGACTATAAAGATGATGTTCCCGGAAATATTAAAAAAGAGCGCAATAAAATTCTCACTCAATTGGTCGCAGAAAAAAGTCTGGTATTAAAAAATAAATTTCTCAATCAAACGGCAACCGTACTCATAGAAAACCAGCGCGACAGAAAAAGCGGCAAACTAAAAGGCCATACCGACAACTATATTCCTATCAGCCTGAACGGACCCGACTCACTTAAAAACCGATTGATATCCGTAACTTTGCAACAAGTTTCAGGAGACCATGTTGAAGGATGCGTCCTCTCATAACACTCACCACCGACTTCGGACTCGATGACCCTTTCGTTGGCATTATGAAAGGGGTCATTCTTAATATTGAACCCGAAGCTCATATAGTTGACATCACCCACAATATCGACCCGCAAAACATCTTACAGGCAGCCCGTGTCCTGAGCGCGACCTATCCCTGGTATCCGAGAAAAACCATCCATATCGTTATTGTCGATCCAGGTGTAGGCGGACCCGTTTTGAACAAGTCACCAAAAACATCCAACCTTTCTTTGATTGCAGAGGGACGAGGACCCATTGGCAAAAGACCCATCGTCGTGCAATCGCAATTCCAAACATTCATAGGCCCCGATAACGGAGTCCTTACCTCGGCTTTAGGTCCTAAATCTAGAACCTATGAATTGAATAATCCAAAATACTTTTTAAAAAACATATCCAACACCTTTCACGGACGCGACCTGTTCGCTCCTGTAGCCGCATGGATAGCCACCGGCATTGCCGCTTCTAAAATGGGACCGCGCGTTCTAAAACCAACCCGACTAGAGCTACCAGAGGCCACACAAAAAAGCAAAAACATCAAAGGTGAAATCACCTATATCGATCGATTCGGAAACGCTACCACAAATATATCCGCAGAATTAGTGAGCGAAACCTTTACATCATCCGATACAATAGAACTCAGGGTCGGCAAGAAT
>JAESTE010000068.1 GCA_016763735.1 Nitrospinaceae bacterium
GATGAGTTCTTATTGTCTGGCAAACAGGAATTCAAAAAAGATTTCCAGAAAAACTGGAAAAAAAATGCTGAACATATGAGGGAATTATTGGAGAATAAAAAATCCTTGAATGAAGAACAGTCGAAGAATTTTGATAAGCTACAAGCGGGTCTTAATCAATTGGGTCCTTTAATGGAAGATATTATTCGCATCCGATCTGGAGAAGATTGGAATATAGCCAACTATTGGGTAAAAACTCAGGCCTCTCCCGTAGCATTTCGTATTAAGGAACTCTTGAATGATATGGCCGCAATTCAGGAAAAATTGTTAGAGAAGGATGTTGATGAAATTTCAAACAGAACTCATTTTTTGATCGTTCTTTTGGTGGGGTTATTTTTTACGGCGGCACTGATCAGTGGAGTGTTGGGCGCAAGCATCACTCGCTCAATCAGCGAACCGATTCTGGATGCCAGCAAACTGGCCAATGAGTTGGTGCATGGAAATTTCAGAAAAAAACGATTGCCGATTCAGTCAAAAAACGAGCTGGGAACTTTGAGCCAAAGTTTCAACGAACTTTTAGACAAGTTGCAGGAAGAGAAGCAAAATTTAAAAGACTGACTTGTTTCAAAAAACAAGAAAAGCAGTTTGTGTATCGCGATATCATAGCGAGGCTTCCGGCGTAAGAGGCCGAAATAAACTAACTAATTCACGCGACCTATGAAAAAGGGGTTGTGCTCTTTCTCTTGCCCCACGGTAGTCGCTGGTCCATGACCTGGGTAAATGCCGGTGGCATCTGGCAGACGTAATACCTTTTGTGTGATGGAATTAAATAAATCTTGCCAGGAAGAATTGGCGCGTCCCATAGACCCGGCGAAGATCACGTCTCCTGAAAGCAAAGTTTGGTTTATTAGATAAGAGACGCCACCCTCTGTATGGCCAGGCGTTTCTATGCATGAGATTCGCAGTTTACCAAGTGTCAACTCATCCCCATCCTTTACAATTTTGAAATTGCGACTTCCTTTGGGCTTGGGTTCGTTGTGATCAATGTAGGTAGGGCAATCAAAGGCATCGCTAAGTTCTCCCAAGCCGCCTGAGTGATCTGGGTGAGCATGGGTTAACAGGATCCTGTTAGGACGAACGCCCATCTCGCGGGCCTTGTTGATGATGCTTTTGGGTTTGCTCCGGTATCCACCACCGCAGTTTCTCCCGTCGCTTTACAACGTAACAGGTAACAATTTACGGGATACTCCCCCATAAACACATTTAGGCAAACCAAATCAAAATCTGGATCAACGGCGGGTTCTTTAGATATCCATCGCTCTTGAGCAATATCAATCAGGGTAGGCCCATCTAAACCCAACGCCTTCGCCAGCTTTAGTACGACCGCATCCTCCGGTGTCAATTGATAGCGTTCTATCCGCTGGATGTCGTCTTTCGGGAGATCCGTTGCTCGAACAAGGTCGTCCTGCGACCATGTTTTTCCGTCCCGGGCCTTTTGTAAAATATCCCCCAATTCATCTTCGAGCGGCATTGTGTTCTTCTCCTGAATGGTACGTTAATCCCACAAAGTGGGTTTAATTCCCCGTGGCTTGTCACGCCTGTTAAATAAAAATATTTTGGGATACCCCGTCTGCTTGCGGCGGGGTCGTTCATTAAATATAAATTGATTTAAAACTCTATTTCATTCGTCCCTTAAATATCAATTCCGCTACACCCGACTTGTCAAGTTCACCTTTGCCCGCTTCAACAAGACGCTGGTATTGATCGAAGGTGGCTTGCGCCAACGGCAATTTTAATCCGGCGGACTGTGCCATGTTGAGGGCGATTCTAGAATCCTTAGCGGCATGGGCGGCAGAGAAATAGCATTCATGATCCCGGTTTTGCATATCTTCACCGTCTGTTTCAAGAACGCGCGATGCGGCACCCGTTTGGCCAAAGACCTCGCGAAGCATTGTCAGGTCCAACCCGAGCGCATCTCCGAGGCCCAACCCTTCAGCTAAGGCGGCGGTGTTGCAGTTCATGACCATATTGACGGGTGCTTTGATCTTGGTTGCCTCACCGGCGGGACCCGTATAGAGGGACTTTGAACTCAGTGCCTGAAGTATTGAACCAGCTTGTTCAAAGACCGACTCCTTTCCTCCACATATAAGATAGAGTGTTCCCTCCCGTGCCTGCGTAATGCTGCTGGCCATAAGAGCTTCGAGGTTGGTTCCCCCATTCTGCTCGACGAGAGCTTCGGTCTTGATGTGGACTTCTGAGTTGACCGTGGCGAAATTGATGAACAGTCGGTTCTTTGCATGGCAAAGCAGGCTTGAGGGGCTTGCCTCCGAGAAGATATCGTACATCGCTGCATCATCTGGAACCACCGTCAGCACGACATCGCTTAATTCGGCAACCCGAGCCGGCGAAGCCGCCGCTTCGCAGGATAGTTCCTGCGCTAATGACTCAGCTCCTGCAGTATTGTGATCCTGAACCGCCGTGATGACATAGCCCTTATCCTTGAGGCGCCGGGCCATATTGGCACCCATGCGGCCAACCCCTACAAAACCGATACGACTTGTCATGATTTAAACTTTCCTTTAAGTGATAAGTGGGCCTTACTATTTATACCAGACTTTGGTTTTAGCATAAGAATATAAACAAAGAGACTCTGCATTTTCGCTTAGGTTGATTGTGATAGAAAAGTTTATATAATTTAATTGTTGAGTGCTGAATTATTTTAAATGGAAAAAGGAGCCTGCGTTGTTTGTCGAGAGGAATAATCAGTTTTCAGTGGTCTGTAATGCCCGTGTAGCCGACAACTGTTCTGAGAACGGAGGATGGCGTGACAGCGAAGAAGAAGCGCAGGATTGGGTAGAGGATGAATGCTGGATATTTTCAGGAGAAGGATGGTTCTGTATTGAATGTAACTCCCACTATATGAGAAACCTTTCCCAAACCCGACGAGACAAAGGCTTGGATTCAATGTTACCCGATGGATGGAACGATGAACTAGAAGTTGGCATCGACACCGTAAGATAACGCCCTTATAAGTTTCATTCTTATAATATAGCTCCTATGTGAGGCTAAAAAAGAGGGGACACACAAAGGTTTTTCACTGCCACGCTCTGTTAAGAGACTAACCCCAAGGAAATCGAAGCCCGCTAGGCGGGCAGGGAGTGCGAATCTTAATTTGGAAGAGGAGAATGAAAATTAATCATTCGTCCCACGCGA
>JAESTE010000069.1 GCA_016763735.1 Nitrospinaceae bacterium
AGATTTTTTTTCCCTTCATAAAAAAAAAACCCCTATCTTCAGCTCAAAAAAACCTAGTCGTATTTTTAGCATGGTGGACAACCCCGATAACTCTTCTGTTTTTCTGGCTTAGATACCTTTCAGCCCATGGTCCGTGGGGAACTATACTGCATGGTCTGATTTTATTTATAGCATTTTATTTAGCAAGACATTTTTATCGCATCGACAAACAGATTTTATCTTTTAAGGAGCCCGAAGAATGGCACGCCTTAAATTTATACACAGAGTTAAAAAAAATGGGGATTATTAGCGTTTTCCTTATTTTTTCTTTATCTTTGGGCACTTTTTACGCAGACCTTAGCTTTCTTCCAAGAAAGCTCTCCTTCGTGGGCCTTAATATTCCTTTAAGAGATATATTCACTGCAGATTTCGATTACCAAGATGTTTCTACAAAAAAGGACAAGTGGGACCCCAGCAACCCCACACAGCTTATCAAGGGAGCTGACCTAAACTATGCCAACATGAATCATGCTAATGGAATGAAGGCTTTCTTAATCAATGCTCGCATGGTGAATGCCCAGTTGAAAAGTGCCAACTTTCATGGCTCCAAACTTCAAGGTGCCAACCTAAGTGATGCAAATTTGGAAAAAGCCGACTTCACAAATGCAGACTTATCCAATGCTAACCTTATGAACGCTAACCTCAAGAATGCGAAGTTTGAGGGAGCCGACCTTTCTCTAGCATTTCTTATTGTTGAAGATGGCGATTTAAAAAAATCAGAAATTGAAAAAGCCATAAACTGGCGTGATGCACTTTATACAGATAAATTTCGAAATCACCTTGGAATCTCTGATGAGGAAATATGCAAATTACTTCCATTATTTATTAAAAGGGAGTTCCCCGCTTTAAAGGACACACCCTTTGAAAATAAGGTAAAAATTTATCTAAATAAGCTTTATGGTAGCGTGAAGTGTAAGGGAATTGTAGTTTCTCAGGAATCAACAGATAGCCCAATGAGTGCAGGATCACGTTGATACTTTCAAAACCAGGGTTGTTCTGTTGTTATAAATCAATAACCCCTTATATATATCCATGACTGCTTATATCATCCGTCGTTTTTTATTGATGTTCCCGACTTTGATCGGGATTGTTACCATCACTTTTATTGCAACGCAATTTGTTCCCGGTGGCCCCATCGACCAGATGAAATCTCTTTTAAGTGGGCATAGTACTCTCACCGAGGCAGGTGGCAGTGCAGTGACTGGCCCCGCCAGTAAGCAGAGAGGGTTGGATCCAAAACATTATGAGCAACTAAAAAAAATCTACCACCTCGACAAACCTTTATGGGAAAGATATCTGCGAACCTTTCTTTGGTATTCCCCTACGAAGGAAGAACCCTTAATTGATTCCATTCTTAATTACGATAACTGGCAAGGCTTTCTTGTCTTCAAGTTTGGCGACTCCTTCTATAGAAACAAATCTGTCCTGTCTTTGATAAAAGAAAAGCTTCCTGTTTCAGCCTCGTTAGGGGTTACCAGTTTCTTTTTAACCTATACCATTTGCATCTTTCTAGGTATCGCCAAGGCCGTAAAAAATGGCAGTCGGTTCGACACCTGGAGCAGTTTGATTGTGTTGATCGGTTACAGCGTGCCCGGATTTGTTCTGGCCATTTTTCTCATTGTCCTATTAGGACCTGGCGATGGTGCGGTGGCGCATCTCATACCGATAGCCGGGCTGACTTCAGCAGGCACACCCGGCTACGAGGCCTGGACTTTTTGGGAAAAGTTCACCGATTATTTGCACCATCTGGCTGCACCTTTATTCTGTTATGTCCTCGGTGGATTCGCCACTCTGACCTTGCTTACCAAGAATGCCTTTTTAGAAGAAATGCACAAACAATATGTCCTCACCGCACGCGCCAAGGGGTTATCGGAAAAAACCGTATTATTTAAACATGTACTGAAAAATTCACTCATTCCTCTGGTCACCGGATTCCCCATCGCGTTTCTGGCCATGTTTTTTACCGGATCGCTATTGCTGGAGCAGATTTTCACTTTGGATGGACTCGGCCTACTGTCTTATCAAGCGGTAATTCAACGCGACTACCCTATTGTTCTGGGCACCCTTTTCATTTTTTCTCTGATGGCTTTGATCGGTCAATTATTGACCGACCTTTCTTATGTCTTGATCGACCCTAGAATTTCTTTTGATGAGTCCCAGGGTTAATATGAACAAGGAACTGAAAGTCAAACTGGGAGTTTTTCGCAATGACCGCAGAGCTTTTTACAGTTTTATAGTCCTTGCCAGTCTTTTTGTTTTAACCCTGCCGGCTGAGATTCTTTGCAATATCCGGCCTTTAATAATTGTTGTAGACGGAAAACCCTATTTCCCAATCGCCGTTACTTATAGCGAAAAAGACTTTGGTGGCAGCTTGCCCAGCGAGCCCGATTACAAATCTCGAAATTTTTCAAACCTCTTAAATGGCATATCAACTTCAACTCCTGCCAACACAGACAGTAGCGGACTCGGCTTAGACCTCGGAGACTTTGAAGATGATGAAGGTGACCCCGATATCACGCCCATGCCCTCAACAAATAATATCGAATATTCGCCAAAAAGTTTCTGGATGCTCTGGCCCCCGGTTCGTTATGACTACAAATACATTCCCACAGAGTCGATCACAGGAAATGTTGTGCTTGCCGCTCCTTACCAAACCAAATCTCCCATCGGCGAAGGTCTCATAGAATCCTCCTGGACGGATGGACATTATTTAGGAACCGATGACCGTGGTCGTGATGTATTTGCTCGATTGGTTTATGGCTTCAGAATATCGATGCTCTTCGGAGTTTCTCTGGCAATTACTGGAACGCTCATAGGCTGTCTGATTGGTGGCGCTCAGGGATTTTTCGGCGGCTGGGTGGATCTGGCGGGACAAAGACTGACGGAGATATGGGGGGCTATTCCACGTCTGTATATATTGATCATCCTCAGCTCTTTTCTTGTGCCATCGGCTTTACTGCTTTTCCTGATTTTAAATCTCACAGCATGGATGGGGATTGCTGCCTACATACGCGCGGAATTTTTAAAAATTCGCAACTATGAATTTGTAAAAGCGGCCAAGAGTCTCGGAGTTTCCAATTTCAAAATCATGCGCAGGCATATTCTTCCCAACGCCCTGACTCCCGTCTTAACTTTTTTTCCCTTTGAGGTGACTGCGGGAATTCTAGCACTGGTCAGTCTGGACTTCCTCAATCTGGGAGTCCCCAGTCCTGCTCCAAGTCTGGGTGAACTGCTTGCACAGGGAAAAAACAATCTACATGCGCTATGGATATTACCGCCAACCTTTGCGACTCTGAGCCTGTCGATCACCCTTCTCACATTCATTGGTGAAGGCATTAGAAACGCATTCGACCCCAGAAAGACTCTTTAAAAAAGAATATGCTTTTATCAGTTAAAAATCTTGCGACTCATTTTCATGCTGGCCCGGGAAGAATTGCCCGCGCTGTCGATGGCGTTTCTTTCGACCTGCAACAAGGCAAAACCCTGGCGCTGGTGGGTGAGTCGGGTTGCGGAAAAACACAGACGGCATTTTCCATCATCCAACTGATTGCCGAAAATGGTTACCACCCTTCAGGTGAAATATTTTTCGAAGACAAGGACCTTTCCAAAATGGATCAGGATGAAATACGTCATCTACGCGGCAATGACATTGCCATGATATTCCAAGAGCCGATGACGTCTCTCAATCCCCTCTTCCGCATTGGCGACCAATTGCAGGAACCGTTAAAGCAACATCTAAAAGTTTCACAAGGAGCTTCTCGCAAACGCGCTATTGAGTTATTGGATCGGGTTGGCATACCTGATCCGCACAAGCGAGTCGATGATTTTCCGCATCAGTTATCGGGGGGCATGAAACAAAGGGTGATGATTGCTATGGCTTTAGCTTGCGAACCCAAACTATTGATTGCCGATGAGCCAACGACGGCACTGGATGTCACGATTCAGGCACAGGTCTTGCGACTGATGAGTGACCTGCAAAAACAAACGGGCATGGCCATATTGCTGATCACTCACGATATGGGCATCGTAAACCAGATGGCCGATGACCTTTGTATTATGTATGGTGGGCGCATCGCCGAATATGGCAGTCGCGAACAGATTTTCAAGAACATGTCGCACCCTTATACAAAGCTTCTTTTCAGCTCCATCCCCAAACTGGAAAAGCCTGCTTTTCTTTTGGATACGGTACCGGGACTAGTCCCTTCAGCAACCGAATATGCTGAAGGATGCCGCTTTGCAAACCGTTGCCCGGCAGTGATGGATGTTTGCAAAAAAGAAAGCACAGTTCATTTCCCTTCCCCCGGACATCAGGTTACTTGCCATCTATTAGACAAGGGAATAAATTCGAAATGGGATTTAAATAACCAGAAAACACCCATTAACAAACGCACTCCAAGCACTCAAACTCTGATTTCCATTAAGAATCTGAAAACTTATTTCCCCATACGAAAAGGAATTTTCCTTCGCACCGTCAACCACATCCGCGCTGTAGATGATATCAATCTGGAAATTGCCAAAGGTTCGACCGTTGCGCTGGTGGGAGAATCTGGATGTGGCAAAACCACATTGGGGGAATCTATTTTAAAATTAAACTCCTATACTCAAGGCGAAGTGGAATTTTCTGGTCAGAACATAATG
>JAESTE010000070.1 GCA_016763735.1 Nitrospinaceae bacterium
ATCAGCGATAAAATCTTTTCCATCTTTTAAACTTTTAATATCATACGTTCCGGCGGTTTGGGCGCGTAGCTCGACTGAGATCCAAGGAGAGTGACCCTCAAAAAAAATGTGAATTTCCTCCGTCAGGGCATTTATAACGCCTGAAGCTTGCAACTCTTTGTGTATAGGTGTCCGTCCTGTCAGTGTGAGGCGGGCAACAAGTCCCTCACGAGGTATGGACTCTTTTGCCAGCTCTTCGCATTGAACCTGAATGCTTCTTAGAACATCATTGATATTTTCAGCAGCCTGCAAATCAACAGTAGCGGAACGATAGGCAACGACATCCGTGGATATAAATCGGATATCCGGCGAATGATCTGTAGATAAGGTAACCAGGCAGCAACCTTTTTGCCCCGCTTCTCTTGAATGTCGTGCCTGGGTATTTCCGGAATAGACGATTGCTGGATCACTTTCTCGTAGCACCTTATATTCATGGATATGCCCCAATGCCCAATAATCAAAATTTCTTGAAACCAGATCGTTGATGGAGCAGGGGGCGTAATTGTCGTGTCCGGGTTGTTGTCCAACATTGGTATGAAGAAGCCCAATGGAAAAACCCTCTTCCTTTTCATTTTTAAATTTCAGCGCCAGGTTTTCTGTAACTTCTTTTTGCGGAAAACTTATGCCGTAGATCCAGGCTATGTTTTGTCCTTCTTTTTTAACCGGAACGCGATGAACTTTATTTCCTGGAAAAATGGTTACATGTTCGGGCCATTCCAGAGTGTGCGCCCAACTGTTCAAAGGGTCATGGTTACCGTGGACGATGAAAGATTGAATATTTTCATCCGAGAGTTCTTTAAGGATACGGCGAAACTTTAATTGTGCCTGCAAACTACGATCAGCACCATCAAAGACATCTCCGGCGATTAGAACAGCGTCGACTTTTTCCTGTAAAGCTAAACGGGAAATTTTTTGAAACGCCTTAAAGGTAGACTCGCGCAATGCGCTGGCAAGAGACGGAGCCTGCGAGGTCAGCCCTTTAAATGGACTGTCTATGTGCAAGTCGGAGCAATGAATAAAGCGAAACTCTGCCATGGATTTTCTTCGGCTTTTGAGTGTAAGTTATTGTTCTTAAACAGTATACGAGATTTTAGCTGCAAGCTCAATGATTTTCTTGCTTACGTTGTGTAGCTCGCCCATACTTTCCAGATGGAATACCGTCGTTTTGGAAAAACCAATGAAAAAATTTCTGTGATCACTCTGGGGGGGATGCGGTTCAAGCACGGATGGAATCCGCCGCGCAATCATCTGCCCGCTGAGTCTATTCAAAACTGCATTGATACTACAAGTCAGGCGTTCGATGTTGGCATCAATCATATAGAAACAGCTCATGGGTATATGAAGAGTGAGCACCTTTATGGAATCGCGTTGAAGGAACTGGCAACGCCGCGTGACCAGTTTAAGATGATGACGAAAGGGGCACCGATGACGGGCGATGAAACCCGCGCGTTGGTAGAGGAACAGTTAGAAAACCTGCAATTGGATTCTATAGATTTTTATGGTTGGCATGGAATCAATAATGAAGAAAGATTGCAAGCGGCTACCAAACCGGGAGGGCCTGTTGAAGTTTTGCATCGATTAAAGGAAGAAGGCTTGATCCGTCATATCGGATTTTCCACTCACGGTTCTCTGGATGTTATTTTGCGTGCACTCGATACGGACCTGTTTAGTTTTGTGAATCTGCATTATTACTATTTTTTTCAGCGTAATCTTCAGGCAGTCCAATTGGCAGGAGAAAAGGACATCGGTGTTTTCATTATTTCTCCAAATGAAAAGGGAGGGATGTTATGGAAGCCTTCAGCTATTGTTCAAGAGACCTGTGATCCGATGACGGCCATTCAATTCAATGGCAGGTTTTGCCTGCAACATCCTCAAATCACAACATTGAGTTTGGGAATGCATGCGCCAGAACATTTCCCACAAAATCTTTCGATTATAGATGAATCAAAAATTTCCAGCGATGAAGAACAAAAAATTCGCTTGCAGATGGATGATCGGTTAAATGAAGTGGCAGACCTTTGTACCCTTTGCCACGATTGTCTTCCTTGCCCTGAAGAAATAAATATTCCAGAAGTGTTGCGGTTTCGAAATTTGCTTGAAGCTTATGACATGAAAGACTACGGAGAATTTCGTTACAATATGTTCGAAGGCGAGGGTCACTGGTTCCCGGGAAGTTTTGCGTCCAAATGCACTGAGTGTGGTGACTGCCTTCCCCGATGTCCTGAAAAACTGGAAATACCAAAGCTATTGTTCGACACTCACGAAAGGCTATTCGACCGGAAAACCTGGTTGAAGAGTAAGTTGTTCGACCTGGCAAGAACGGTTTTTAGCGTTTTAAGAAAATTTGTTCCGGGTATCGGTTAAAAATATTTTCAGGTTTAAAAGGATTATAAGTTGAGTGGTGGCGTTATTCGGAAGATTCGCGGTAGACCTTAAGAATATGGGCGGGTTCGGTATCGGTAAGTTCTTTCACAATTTTTATCATTTGCGATAAAGCATTTTTAAATGCTTCAACCAGACGTGGTTCAAAGTCTTTGCCGCTACTGTCTTCGATAATTTTCATGGACTCCTCTACAGAAAAAGCATCTTTGTAATATCTTTTACTTGTTAAGGCATCGAAAACATCGGCAACAGCTACAATCCTTCCAGCGAGAGGGATATCTTCTCCCTT
Organism: Nitrospinaceae bacterium; assembly: GCA_016763735.1. Classification (GTDB taxonomy): domain Bacteria; phylum Nitrospinota; class Nitrospinia; order Nitrospinales; family VA-1; genus UBA8687. The sequence continues at coordinate 2,711 of JAESTE010000070.1, forward strand.
CAGGCCATAGGGGTAACCCGATCCATCCCATCGTTCCTGATGGGAAAGCGCTATGGATTCTGCCATTTGCATGAGCTCAGATCGGCTGCCGGAAAGAATTTTTGCGCCAATCTCGGGATGCATCTTCATGGTTTTCCATTCCTTGTCGTCGAGCTTTCCCGGTTTGAGCAGAATATCATCGGGGATGCCGATTTTTCCAACATCGTGCATGGGGCTGGCCTGCAAAATGAGCTGACACTCTTTTTCGTTCAATCCAATCTCTTTAGCGAGGCGGGCCGATAGTCTGCTCATGCGAATGACATGCATACCTGTTTCATTATCGCGATATTCGGCAGCGCGGCCCAAACGCAAAATGGCCTCACGCCTTGTTTCCTCCAGTTCATAGGTTCTTTCTCTTACTTTGAGTTCGAGAAGGCGATTTTGGTCGCGAGTCTGATTGTGAAATAAACGGATTTCCAGCATGTTGGCAATCCGTTGTTTTACCTCAATGAGGTCAAAAGGTTTTCCTAAAAAATCTCGAGCTCCTGCTTCAAGTGATTTTATTCGAGTATTTCGATCCGATTGTGCGGTTAAAACCAAGATGGGCACGTAGGAATCCTGTTCCGATTCCTGGAGTTGTTTCATAACCTGAAATCCATCGAGATGAGGCATATTTAAATCTAACAAAACTAGATCTGGGCGCATTTCTTCGTACATTGCGAGGGCTTTGCGCGAATCGGAAGTGCTGCGAAAATAGGTGTAGCCCTGTTCTTCAAGAATGTCTTCCAGCAGTGCAACATTTGCGGGTTCATCATCAACGATAAGAATTTTTGCTTTCAGGAAGTTAACATTCATGCTTCACACATCCCCTATTTGAATGACTTTTGGTTATGTTTTGCCAATAAATTTTCAGAAAGTTTTTTGGCTAATAAATACTCATTTATTTTGTTTTTTAATTTGGATATGTCTATGGGCTTTGTTATGTAATCTTTAAACCCTGCTTCTTTCGCCCGGTCAATATCTTTTTGCATGGCGTTGGCGCTTAACGCGATGACTGGAATGTTATGTGTTTCTTCCATATTTTGTAAACGTTTGAGTGCTTCAAAGCCATTCATGCCAGGGAGATTGATATCCAGAAGGATGAGGTCTGGCTGATGCGCGTAGGCCAGGTCAAGCCCCAGTGCAGCTTGGGGAGCGACCAAAATATTCACTTCGGGGAAATCGGAAAGTATGTCCTGCACCAGAAGCACATTTGTCTTGTTATCCTCAATATATAAAACAGTAATCTTTTGTTTTGAGGTTTCAGAGGAGGGTGATTCTAAAGGTAGAAATTTATATTTTTTGTCGATTTTTTTAGGATCGCAACTGGGTAGAGAAACAGAAAACTGTGAGCCTTTTCCAATAGTGCTATGAACATTGATTCTGCCATTCATTAACTCAATCAGTTTTTTAGATATGGTCATGCCTATTCCGGTACCTTCCACTTCGCCACCTTCTGCACCCAGTCTGTCGAAAGGAACAAATATTTTTTCCAGTTTTTCCGGGGGGATGCCCATACCCGTATCTGTTACCAAGATATTAATAGTGCCGTCTTTTTGTTTTTTCAGACTCAGAGTCACACTTCCTTCTTTGCGATTATACTTAATGCCGTTGGAAAGCAGATTGAACAACACCTGTTTTAGACGCGTCTTATCTGCAAAAATATGGACGCTGTTTTGGGCAGTAATCCCATCGATTAAGCGAATATCGAATTTTTCGGCCATAGGGCGGACTACGTTCAAAACATCTATTGCTAATTCGGCGATGTTGATCGGCTCCAGAGACACTGTGATTTTTCCGGCTTCCACCCGCGCCAGATCCAGGACTTCGTTTATTAATTCTAATAAATGATTGCCGGCTTTTAAAATTTGACTGATGCGTGATTTATGGGAATCGGATAGTGGGTCTTTGCGGCTTTCATTCATAATTTGCGCAAACCCTAAAATAGCATTCATGGGTGTTCGCAACTCGTGACTCATGCGGGAAAGGAATTCAGACTTGGTCTGGTTGTGGTGCTCTGCCATTTCCTTTGCTTTGTTCAACTCATGGGTTCGCTCCTGAATGCGTTTTTCCAATTCATTGTAGGCATGTTGCAATTCTTTTTCGGCATTTTTCCGAGCGGTAATGTCGGTAAAAGTAACAACAGCCCCAACAACTTTCCCTCCGTCAATAATGGGTTTACTGATGTACTCGACAGGAAAACTGGAACCGTCTTTTTTCCAAAACACTTCTTCATCTTCTTGACGATCTTTTCCATCTCTAAAAGTGGAATAGATAGGGCATTTGTCTTTGGGATAGTGAGTGCCATCGGGGTAAGAATGGTGGACCAGTATGTGTTGCCCTTTTCCTAAAAGTTCTTCCTCTGAATACCCCAACAATTTGCATGCTGTCGGGTTGACAAAAGTAGTGTTGCCTTCCAGGTCCAGTCCATAAATTCCTTCGCCCGCCGAATTGAGTATCAGATTACGTTCACGGTTAACAACTTCCATGGCCAATTCGTTGGCTTTGCGTTCAGAAATATCGCGAAGAACACCTACAAATATTTTCTGGTCATTTTCAGTGGATTCAGAAACACTTAATTCCATGGGGAAGGTGGAACCATTTTTATGCAAACCTCTGACCTCTCTCACCATATTGATGATTTTCTTTTCTCCAGTTCTGAGATAATTATCCAGATAACTATCGTGTTCACTGAAAAAAGGATCGGGCATCAGAATTTTTACATTCTTGCCGATCACTTCTTTGGGGCTAAAACCGAAAACTTTTTCGACAGCAGGGTTGATCGATTGGACGATCCCCTTTTGATCAATCGCAACAACAGAATCAAAAATAATACCCGTCAGAGAACTCAAGCGTTTTTGATTTTCGAGAGTTTGCTTGCGGGTTTTCAATATTCGGGATCGCAAAAATAGGCCGACGACCATAGAGATAACAAGCAGCCCCAATAAGGTCATGTACCAGAACAGTAAAGTGTTGAGGGGAGCAAACGCCTCATCTGTGTTGATTTCTGTGTCAATGCCCAGCATCTGGTCTTCCATCCAGGTCCATGCCCCGATTACGGGAATCCCACGATAATCGTTATATCCCTCGACGTTTACACCGGCTTTTTTCATCACGGCGTTTTCTGCCATGAAGGTCAGGGGCCAGTTTTCAACAGACTCGTTAGGCAGAAGGGGTTTCTTTTTTAAATCCCGACCAGGATCGCGAATCTGAATATTGAATATGGATGCTTTGCCAGGGGGGAGTAAACCGGTGTTTACCAGTTGCTCATCAAATCGGCTGTTGGAAACGAGTAGGCCATCATCATTAAAAGCATAAGATTCTCCGGTTTTTCCAAATCGGCTAATAGTCAGTATCTTATGGAATTCTTTATGGGGCCGCATGCGAAAAGCCAGAACACCCAAAACATTGCCGTCTTGATCCTTTAATGGGGTGGAAACAAACTGGGTAGGCTGGTTGGCATGAAATTCTCCTTGTTCATCAGGGAGTTTAGCTACCGCTATAAAGGGATTGGAGACGACGGTATCCCCCTGCAAGGCTTGATAAAAAAATACCGAGCGTTCGATCAATACCCGTTTGCCGACTGGTTCTTCGAGCAAGGCTCCTACCTGTAATCCCGTTGGATCGAATATTACGAATCCAATAAAACCGTATTTTTTACAGGCTTTGCCAAGGTGTTCGCGGAGCCATTTCAAGGAAGCAGATTGTTGGAGCTTTTCTGCCGACACATCTTCTTTTTTGGTGATCTTGATGAGGGAAAGAATATTTTTGCGGATTGCCGGTTGGTCTGCGAGCACTTGGGCATCCAGCTTTTTATCTTCAAAAAATAGTCGCAATGATTCGACGTTGCCTGCCAGTGTTAATTCCAACTGATCGACTAGATTATCTTCTATTTCCTGTTTTACCGAATATATACCGTACCCGCCAATGGCAATGAACAAGGCCATTATGCCAATTAATGCGGGTAGATATTTGTTATCCGATAAAATGGAGCCTATTTCTTTATCATGTAACAAAGGAGCAGACATTGGTCTTCACCCAATATTAAGTTTCCCCCGAACTTATATATATATCATATTTATATTTACATGCTGTTTCAAGCTAATATTTGAGGCATGTTTATAACGTATTGAAATAACATATATTATGCGATTTTTTTTGTTCATAAGTTAATGTTTTAACATGAGGAAAGTGTTGGGAAATTATGAGAGTGCTATTTAACATTGAAACTTTGTCTGTTAAGTGGTTCAAAACTTTCAAAATAAATTTCTTATTATTGGTAGGCTAAATTTATACCGTTATCCAATTGAAAAATTGGTCTTTTGCGTAAGCCGCAAAGCGGCATAATGACGTACTGAAGAATTTTTAGTCGTAGGAAGGGGGTACACGCGTGCTAGTTCTAAAATACTTGTGCGATATGTGGGCTAGTAGTTAGGCAGAGGGTGCTTTTTGGCAGGACTCTTTCAGTTCCCAGGCATTGCGGTAGGTGTCATCTTTCTTTAAAACTTTCTCAAGAAGCGGCAGCGCTTTCATACACTTATTCAGCTGAACAAAAATTTCTGCCATTATAAATTGCAGATGCATTTCTTCAGGGTCGATCAAACTATAGCGGCCTCCATACATTAGAACTTCTTTGGCTTCTCCCAGTCCGCGATAACTGAAAACAATGATCTGCAATATCTTCAAGTTCATCTGATCTTGTTGTAGTAACGGAAGTGAATATTCCAGAGATTTCAAATATTCCTTTTTCAAATTATAATACTCTGCAAGGGATCGTTGGAGAGCGGGGTCTTCGGGATTCTTGTCTATCTCTTTTAATAAGCTCACCAACCCAATTTCTCGCATAACCGTTCCCATTTGTTGGGGATCATTTTTGGCAGTGTTTTGAAAGAATGTTAAGGCTTCTTCTTTTTTCCCACTTTCCAGCAAGTTGTAGCCCATATAAAGGTTAGCAAAACTCAGATTCGGGTTTTTTTCAAGAACCAACTGCAGGATTTCTATACTTTGCTCATAATTGCCAATCTGGTAAAAGCTGTGGGCCAGGTTGAGCAGGTACTGTAGATTATCAGGTTCTTCTTCAATGAGCTGAGTTAAGCGTTGCATTTGTTTCCGGTCTGCCTGCAGATGGTAACGGAAAAGGTCGTCATCATCTACCAGCGTCATAGCTTTCAAGAGTTGGCCGCGATTGCCATACATAACTCCGCGCTGATAAAGGTCCATCGCATCATAATAAGGTTTCAGCTTTTGTCGGTCAGACTCGGACAAGTTTGAAATTCGATTCGCGACATCGTCAAACCTTGCGCGGTTGAACACATATCTTTCTTGCCCCGGTATGCCGATCACCTTGCCCAGATCGAGATAAAACTCGATAGCCGGATGGTTGTCTGTAATAAGAGGGAAGCCTTCTCCAAGTTTTTCCACTTGCTCGTTGAGAAACCAGATATTGCTCAGGAAAGAAAAGATGTTTGGAATTTCAATATCCGCTAACGCTTTTTTGATTTCGGGTTCCTGCAAACGTTCATTCAGCTTATTGAAATCAATTTTAATGGGTTGATTGGAACCGATGATGAGAATTTCATTAGCCACAGAAAGCCAACCCATTGTATAGGGAAAAACCGACTGAAATGTCTTGAAGTGCATGGCGACTTCTTTTGGGCCTTGGCTGTGCAGAGGAATCCACTGTGCGGCGATACCGCCGGGTTTCAATTTATTTTTCTGCAACTCATAATATTCTCTTGTATATAGATTGACGGTAAATGCTGTGCGTGGCGGCGGCGGTTCGGATGTGATGACATCGTAAAGTTTATGAGTCGTTAACAAATGGTTGCGTCCATCCTGAATCACGAAATTCACTTTAGGGTTTGCTAGAACATTGTGGTTCTGGTCGGCGAACATTTTTCCTGCATTGATAACGCTGGAAGACAATTCCAGACTGTCAACGGTTTTTACCCGAGGGTGCAGTCCCGCTGCGCCTGTGGTTTGGCCGGTACCAAAACAAACAACGAGAATGTCATCAGGTTTATCCACTAGCAAGATGGGGACATGAGCAAATAACTTCATGTAGCGAGTGGCAATCATGTTGGAAGCCGACATGGATATGCCGTTGGTGATCAACCGTTTCGCCGATGGATCGAGCACTCCGTATTCATCTCTAAAAACGGCAACGGTATCGGACAAACCCTCTTCAAAGTAAATCAGTTTATTAATGTTTCGTTTGCCGGCACTATCGCGCATGAAAAAAGGATTCAACAAGTCACTGGGGATGGCCATATTGACAAAAAGAATCAGCGATGCGAATACCACAGTCATTCCTTTTCTGATTGCGGGTGTCATGTAGTCCCCGGTGCGGAACAAAAGAATCATAGTGAGCAAATTGATCGTTGCGAGAAGGGTAAGGCTGGTCTGACTGCCGAAATTGGGCAGGTAAAGAAATCCAGAAAAAAGAGAACCAAAGATAGCACCCATTGTATTGGCTGCATAAACTTTCCCGGTCGCTTGTCCGACATTTTCGTGTTTCTTCGATATCAATTGAATGAGCAACGGGAAACACATCCCCAGGAACAATGTGGGAATCAGCATGAGAGCTGCTGAGTCTTTAAAATAGGTCCAGAAAGCCGCGGCAGGATTCACCAGGTTGTACGCATTCCAAGGCGGAGAGAGAATGGACTCCATTCCATAAACAGAGCCGATCACATAAATCCCCACCCCTCCTTGCAAGGCAATGAGAATGGTGCGCAAGTTTTTGATCTTTGTAAGCAGTGGAATAAGTAAAAGGCTTCCCAGGAATATTCCCAGCAAAAAAACAGCGAGCATCATGCTAAACGAATAAACCGTGCTGGCGATACTGAATACCAGTAGCCGCGTCCACAAAACTTCATAGGCGAGCGCGGTAAAACCACAAACAAAACTGATTCCCATCCAGAATTTTTGTTCTGCACTCCAATCCACTTTGGGAAATTTAATTTCAGGAAGACTAAATTTTAAAGAGCCACCGTTTTCCTTGTAGATATTCAATGCGCCGATGCCGATCAAGAGATTGCCGGCGGCGGCCATCAAAACAGTTTGCAGTATACCGAACGTTCCCATCAAAAAGAATCCAGTCAACAAGCAACCACAGGCCGCACCTAAGGTGTTGAGCGCATAAAGCAGGCTTACCTGTGTTCCTATGCGCTTGTCATCAGTAACGCAATATTTGCTGATAAGGGGAAGAGTTGCACCCATAAATGTTGTTGGCACCAGCATCAAAGTGAAGGAAAAAAGAACTTTCAATAGGTTTTGCAGCGGCGGGGATTCTGGGATAATACTGTGGAACAGGGAATAAACATCCGCGAAATTTGCAAACAACAGGGAAAGAAGGGCACCGCTGGCAAATATCAGAATTTCTATCCAACCGTAGACTTTAAGCGCGGTAGATGAAGAAGATAACCTGTCAGCAGCATGGCCAAAGAGATAGCTACCCAGTCCCAAGCCGGCCATGAACGCGGCGAGCACAACAGAGACTGAAAAAACGGTGTGCCCGAAAACAAGGGTGAGCATTCGGGTCCATACGATTTCATAAATCAGGGCCGTAATACCAGATACAAAAAATAAAAAATAGACTATAGGCGAGCGTTGCATGTTTTATATGTTTTTTCAGGTTTAAACTTGACTGGGATATTATGTGCAAAAATCGAAAACCAGCCTTACTTTTTTCAATAATACCCCGCTATTGGGCTCACATCTCCGGCAAACCTTCAAAATAATTGACATTGGCTCAGGCTTCAAGTAATTTTTATAAATACCGTGTTTTTATAACAATAAATGAAGGTTCTTTAAATGGGAACTCAAGAAATAAAGATAACAGATGCCGACCATCCTTACGCTAAAGAAAATGGTGTGGTGTGGGCCGAAGAGGCTTGGGAACGTGTAAAACATGCGCCGGAATTTGTTCGTCCGGGAATCCGCAAGCTCATGGTGCAACGTTGCATGAAACGCGGTTTTAAAATTGTCACGTCTAATTATCTGACGGAAATCAGAAACGAGTCCATGATGTTGGTGTCCAAACGGATCAAAGGTTTTGGGTTTGAAGAGTTAACCATGGATGCCTTTGATGTGGCCAAGGAGAAAATGCGGGAAAGTCCACGCAAGGTGGAAGTGATTGAAGAGATCGAAGATTTCCTTTCGATGCGCACAGAAAAAAAAGACGAGATTGTAGAAAAGTTCAAGATTTATATGGAAGAGACACCCACTTCAGGTATTCCCTGGAGCAAAGAGGCCAAGGAAAAAATGGAAAAGGTACCTCCTTTTGTCCTCGGCATGGCCAAACAAACCATTGAAGGACGGGCCAGGGAAAGGGGCGACAAAATGATCACTCCCGATATCATTGACGAGGTGTTCACCAATATTATGCCATCCTCCGCCAAAGAAGTGATGGGCATGGAGGTGACTGAAGAAGACCTTAAGCAGGATGAGCAGATTGATAAAGATAAAGACGCGCCAGTTGAAGTTTCTATGAAATGGGAAGACGATGCGCTGGACAAGGTATCTCGCATTCCCATTCCTTTTATCCGCAATATGGCCGTGAAACGTATTGAACAGGAAGTGACCAAGGCTGGTAAAGATGTTGTAACGATGGATTTGTTCGAGCAATACCGATTTACTTTTTAGCCGGACGGCTCTGAAAAGTTTAATTCCTTCCTCTTTTTTTCTGAGATTAGTTTTTGTATCTCACTCCAGAGTTCTTTTCTCCCTAAATGGTTCTTACTTGAATAAGTCACCGTTGTCAGGGTCTGATCCCCCTTAAAGGCGGCTTTGATTATTTTGGTTTGTTTGCTACGTTCTGTCCCTGACAATTTATCTGATTTGGTAATGGCCAGAATATAAGGCCTGCCCAGGTCTTCGAGCCATTCTTTGAGCGTCAAGTCGAGTTCTGTCGGTTTACGGCGGATATCAACGATGAACACGATTGCCAACAAAGGGTCTCGCTTAGTCAGATATTCTTCAATCATTGTTTTCCACTTTTTTTGCAGGGCCGGGGTGACCCGTGCAAATCCATAGCCGGGAAGATCAGCAAACATCAGTGTGTCATTAATCCGGAAAAAATTGATCTCCCTTGTTTTTCCAGGTGTGGAACTGATGCGAACCAGTTTTTTGCGATTTAAAAGAGAACGGATCAGCGAAGACTTGCCAACATTCGATCGCCCGACAAATGCAAACTCCGGATAAGATTCTTTGGGGTATTGCTTTGCCGAAACAGCACCGATTACAAACTCTGTGGTTATTACTTTCATTTTTTTACGTTTTATTCTCCAAACTTGTTTATGACCAGACCCGATAACAGCTTAGGATAAAAAAACGTTGCCTTCTGTGGCAAGCGGATTCCCATTCCTGCTAAACGCCGTACCTCGTCTATTTGAGTGGGGTTTATAAAAAAAGCAATATCATAATCTCCAACATCGACCATTGCCATGGCCTCTTCTGAGTTTACCTTATAAGAAACACATTGCTGGCCTGCTGTGTCGCGTGTGTCAATACCCAAAACTTCCCGAAAAATTATGGCGTGCAATTGCATGACATCCAACACTTGCAAATCCGTTGGCTCATTTTTATCCAGCAAAGGTAGGATATTTTTCGGGTCATGCGCGGTCAATGTATAAGTTTGATCTTTACCCATATAAGCGCAGAAGGTGATGCGGCCTTTCCCAAACTCCTGCAATCGGGATTTTATTTCAGCTCCACTCACTTCTGTGTTCCAAGGGATGACATCAAAATATTCGCTCACCTGCTCTAAAAATTTTTCATGATTAAACGGAGTCGGACTTTTTACAACGCGGTGAATTGGGAAAATGGACATCGAATCGGAGTCCATATTCGTCAGAAACATCATCACATGGGCACTGTCGACCACTTTATCTTCATTGTCTTTAGCAAAAGCCAGTGCTGTTTCATATCGATGGTGCCCATCGGCAATATATATTTTTTTATCACGGATCAGGTCGCAGATTTTTTGATTGCTTTCAGAATCATTCAAACGCCAGAGTTTATGAACTACTTTGTTGTCATCAATGACCGCTAATGGTTTGGATTTTACGCCCTCGCGAAGAAACGAGTCTATATCGCCTTCCGGGTCGGAATACAAACCGAATATGGGGCTGAAATTGGCATGGCAGGCGTTGAGCAGTTTGGTGCGGTCTGTTTTGGCCTTGGCAAGAGTGAATTCATGTGGACAAATATTTCCTTCGTTAAAGTCTTCTGTTTTGACACGCGCGAAAAATCCGATGCGGCAGAATTTTTCTCCTTCAAACTCATATTCCTGACTGTATAGATAAAGCCCGGGCTCATCATCTCTCTTCAAAACGCCTTCATTTATCCAGTCCTCAAAAACTTTCGCAGATCGCGTATAGCGATTGTCCGTGTCAGAATCTTGATCAGATTCTTTTCCCAATATCAGCCGAACCACGTTATGCGGGTTTTTTTGGTACAACGCTTCCTGTTGATCTGGAGAAATCACATCATAAGGAGGTGCCGTAACTTCATCGAGGGAGCCTACAATTTCGAGATTGTATAGTAAACCGTTGAAAGGAATGACTTCGATCATATTTTTATCTCACAGGAAATTTGCAGAGTATCTATTTCTGAAAAAGATTATAACAAATACAAATGGAGTTTTTTATTTCGCAAGTGGGTTTTATTCTATATGGTTTGCTACGCCCTCTAGACGAAAAATTTTGTCGGATATTTATCCACTTTGTATCGAAGTCGTTCCTTTGCCTACAGAGCTTCGCATTGACATAACTCACGAATATAGAGCACCAGTTCATGGATAGTCGAATCGCTCAAGGTGTTCCCCCAAGCTGGCATACAAGGTGCCCGGCCGACAGATAGACCGCCAAACTTGATGGCTTCAAAGAATTGTTCATCGGTTCGGGTTTCCAGATATTTGGCTTTAGTGTGGTTCCGAGGTGGCACGGTTAAAAACCTGGCATTGATACCATCGCCCTTACCCTGAATACCGTGACATTGCGCACAATACCATTGATAGGTTTCGCGTGTTTTTTCTGTCACCACAACAGGTTTTGGAGTGGCCTCCTCCAAAGAGGCAGGTGAATGTGACTCCGCTTTCAGTGGAGGCCGGGTCTCTTCGGCTGATTTTTCGCTACAGCCTGTTATGCCTACGGCAATCAGAAAAATACAATAGTTCAAAATAAATGTTGGTGAACTTTTTGTCATAGGTCAGCGCTTGTTTTCATTTTTCAGCGTCATTATGAATTGGGTAAGCTGTAAACGCGCCTCATCGTCCATCTTATAAACAGGCATACGACTTTTATTTGAAAATGTATTGGGGCTCTTAAGCCAGTTAGCTATCCAACGCGCTTGTAAACGGTTTCCCGCATTGACCAGAGAAGGGCCGGAAATTCCACCGCGAACTTTTCCAGCCAGGTTTAAACTCTGGTGACAGGAGATACAACTGAACGTACGCTCAAACTGGTATTTTGTTTTTGCTTTTTGTCCTTTTGTTAAAGGCTCGAGGCGATCTACCTCTTCCGGTAAATTAAGAAGCGTTATTGCCATCAACTCCTGAGTAATTTGTCCTGCATCCTTTTTAGAAAGCGCAGGATGCTTCTGACTGTTTACTTGTATGCCTTTTAGGAAATCAGGGTCTCCAGTGCCTCTTGCACTTCTGATGATTGCAGGGTTTTGAAGGTATTGTTTCAGCCAAGAGGCCTGAAATTTATTGCCTGCATAGAATAAATCAGGCCCGCTTTTTTCATTTCCATCCTTGGACAAGCGATGACATTCGGAGCATTTTTTTTCTTGAATTAAAGAAGCGTGGGAAAGCATGGGGCTGCAAAGAAGCCATCCACCCATCAGAAGGTAAAGAAAACTTTTCATAGTGGAGTAGCGTCACCAGGTATCGGCAGAGGTTCGCTGACCGGGGGCTCGGCTTTTTTCTGAAAAATCTCGTAGAGAAACTCAATGATTCCGTCTTCTTCGTTATCGGGTTTCATCGTTTCGTTGTTTTCCTCTGATTCTTGCGGCAGTTCAGGTGTGAATTTTTCAGGAAGTTTTGGAGCCTCTTTTGGTTTTTCAATTTTAACAAACTGGTTTGTTTCAGCATTATAGAAAAGGTTTTCGCGAGGCTGCGGTTGCCCCATATTGTTTTCACGAAGCCGATGCCGAGCATCATAGGGAAATTCTTTGCGATTCAATAGTCTGGAAAAATTCAACTCCCGTAAATTTAGAGAACGAAATGCTCGTCAAAAAAATATGGGCACCCCCATTTCGCCACCCACACAAAA
>JAESTE010000071.1 GCA_016763735.1 Nitrospinaceae bacterium
ATCGTCGACACTTCAGCATAAGCAAGTTGCACATCTTTGGCGGTTTTCAGTTTCGCAAGCGATGGCATCATATCTTCCAATGCGATTCTGTAATCATTTTTGAGTGCGCCGGAAAGAATAGTTTCCATAATGGGAGACAAATATTTTGAGTCGTCACGCCATCTTGTTTCCAGTAATTTCGCGATTCCCTCATGCATCCATAGGGGCAACCGATTGCGGCTCTTCTTTGTCAGGAGGTAATGCACGTATTCGTGGCTCAGGGTATCCATCCAGTTGAATCCACGAACCAGTGACCCTGGCGAAATCATCATAATGCGATTGTATTTACACAGTGCGACTGTCCCGGATGTGAGAATGTCTTGTAAGGTCAGTGGGGAAATTTTAGAAAACGGTTGCCGATCTGGATAAAACTCTATGAGAACTTTTTCCTGAGGATAATGATCGAGAATTTTTCCTAGCACCTGGTAAGATTTTTCCAGTGCTTCCTCTGCGAAAATTAGAAGAACTTCATCTGGCCCTTCTTCATAACGAAAGCGGAAATGTGCAGTTTCTCGAGTTACAAAATTTTTGGTAGCCTTGTGGGTGGCCTCGACTCGCTTCTTGAACTCGGCAACTTCTTCGTAGGAATCACCGACTCTTTCCAGAATCTTCCACGCACGCTCATAGTTTCCTTTTAAAAATTCAATTCGCGCGCTGAGAAAATGCGCGTCACCGGATTCGGGATGTTTTTGTAGAAGGGAATTAGAGAGTTTTTCGGCGGCAATCAAATCCCAATCTTGAGCAAGTTCATAACCCTTGAGCACTTTGTCAGTGAATGTTGGTGCGGCAGATGTGGTGCCGGAAAGAGCGAGAACGAATACTCCGAGAGAAAAGAATATTTTTATTTCTTTTGTCATTGTACTAGTTCCCTATAATATTCGTTGACCAGTTGTTCGTAGTTCTTTGGTGTTTGTTTTTTCATGGCATCGAGAATGTCTTCGCGGAACTCGCTGGGTACTTTGTATTGGTCGTCCGAAGGCAAGAGAACTCTTTCCTTCTGCATTCGCACAGCACCTCCACGTCTTGAGTCTCTGCGACTTCCCGTTCCAAGCCGAAGCTGGTTTTGTTGTTTGCCTTGTTGGGACATTTGCGACCCAGACTTTTTCATTTCGTTTAACATATTCTGCGCTTCTCGAATTTGTTTCAGGGCCTTGTTTTCAGACTCAATACTTCTTTGTACCTGATTTCCTTGTAAGCGAGACTCAGCACGTTGCAGGTTTTTTCCTGCCATCTGCATGTTTTGCGCGAGGGAGGGTGGCAGTAAAGGATTCCTCTGGTTCATTTCAGAAAACTGTTTTTGCATTCCTTCGGTTTTTCCTCGCATAGCTTTTTCCTGCTGTGCCATTTCCTTTAACTTTCTCTTCGCTTCTGTGGAAAGGAGCGAATCATTGTTGGTTTCGATCGAACGTTTCAATGATCCGAGCTTCTTGGATATCTCTCCGTTCAATCGAGTCACCTTCTTCAAGTCATCTCTTATCTTACCGCTGATATCTTGGTTTCGCGAAGCTTGCATATTGCTTTGCCAGCGGAATATTTCCGGATAGGTGTTCTTGAAAAGCAAATTGAATTCGTTCAATTCATTTAATTCGGCAAGCTCTTTCAATGAATCGTATTTTTTCTGTAGTTCCGGAAGTTTCTCCTTGAACTCCTGTAGTCTCATTGCCCTGAGAGAACTCATTTCAGATAATGTGCTGGAAAGTTGTCGTTGGCGGTCTTTCAATTCCGTAAAGTTTTTCGCGAGACTCTCGTTAAGGCTGGAGTCTATGGTCTCTTGTCCCAGCGATTGTATTTCCTGATTTAGAGCGGATTCTTTTTCAAGAAGTTTGCTCAGTTTTTTCATGGCTGAATGTTCATTGAGATAGTTTTTATCGTCATCAAGGATGGAGCGAATGGATTCCACATCTTTTTTGAGTTCTTCAAAAAACTTTTTAACCAGCGACTCAAACTTTTTGGACTGCTTCTGTCGCAGTTCCTGGTTTATTTCTGAAGTTTTTTTAATGATCTCACGCTGTTTCTTCTCCATGTTTTTTAATTCAAGCGTAGACTCGTTGAGTTGTTCCATCATTTCTGTGTCCACCATTTCTTCCATAGAAGATTCAGCTTGATTTAATTGCTCGGCAAAGTTTCTTAACTCCTCAGCCATTTTTTTAAGTTGCTCCATGGCTTCATCCATTTTTCCTTGATTCGCCAAGTCTTGAATTTTTTCAATCGACGCCATCATTTTTTCCAAGTTCATGCTTTTGAAAGATTTGGAATTTAGGAATTCATCGGGCATCGATTGGTTTTGCTGCGCCAACTTTTCCATGAGTTGTTTTAACGTTTGCTGTATCTGGTCGAGTTTGGATTTGAGCTGGTTGGAGTTCAAAGGGGACTTTTTGTTTTTCAGGTTTTTAAATTCTTCCTGTAGGGCCTCGGTAAGTTCTGACAGCTGATTTTCCAAGTCCATTACCCTATCCATTTTTTGGCGATTGGTGATTTTTATCAGGTAAAGAATATCGCGTTCTAAATGAGTGACCATGCGATCATTTAAAACTTCGATAGAGAATAAGCTGTAGCCTACCGGGGTGGGTTTCATTTCTGTTTCCTGAAGTTTCCTAATCGCATCAATTTTATCTTGACGGATTGTCTTTAACCCCGAAATGATATTGTTTAATAATGTCAGGTAAGCTTGCGGAAAATTTTCAAGTTCTTCCGCCTGATTTTTTATATGTTGCGCGAGGCCAATAATATCAATCAGGGCATCGGCATTGGAGGCAAGTAGTTTTTTTCCGTAAAGAGCATCCTTCGTGGTTGTCTTTAGAATGTTGTCCTCTGGCAATCCGGTTGCTAACAAGGCGATCATTTTCTCTGTCAATTCATCCTGAAGCCGGACAAGGTTTTCCTGCTCCTTACGCGAGTCGAAAATGGTAAAGCGAATCATTTCGGACTGGTTTTTGTTGGGGCCGGAAACATTATTGTTATCTTTTATTTCCAGATAATACTGAATTTCTTTTCCAGGCTTTAACGATTCCATGGCCAGGTTCCAGGTAAACCTTCCCTGATATGCTTTTTCTCCATTTTTTAGGTTTTTGATGTTTTTTCGAATTGTGTTGTCATCGATGTGAGCGACTAGTTCTATGCTGCGGATGCCAAAGTCATCGCTTCCTTCATAAAATATCTGGATTTTATCGGTATCAAAGTAAACGGGTTTCGGATTGGCGGGAAATAAAAGAATGCGCGGTTTTTGATCTTTCTCGAGCTCGATGGGGAATTTTTGCGGCAACACTGTTCGGGTTCCTGACTGCCCTTTAACTCTGAATTGGTAGAAGCCTTTTTCGCGAACCATAAAAGACCCGGATAAGGAGGACTCCTTTTTTAACTCCATGAGAAATGAGTCTTTCTCGTTAATGACAAGGCTGGCGGTTTGAACTGCTTGATTGCTTTTTCCTTCAATGACAACTTCTGTTCCAGGTAATGCTTTTACAGATCCATCAGATGGGTTTATCCTTTTCGCTGACAAGCGGGTGTAAGCGGGATAGTTCAATGTCAGTGCGAGATCATGGATGCTGTAAACCGGTTCTGGCAATTTGGGGTTTGAAATATTTCTCTCTGCAGCCACTGTTTGCGGGGGATTAATCGAAGCGTTTCTGTTTTTTAGTGCTTGTTGCCAGAAGTCGGGAACGATGAAGGTGGTGACCAAGCCAAGTGCCAAAGTGCTTAGAAATAAATTTCTTGAATGTGTCGTCTGGCCTTTTTCAATAACGGAATCGGCGTTTAGCTTTGTCAGGTGTTCCTGGGTTCGAGCCAACAGTTCGTGAATAAAAGCGGAAGAGAAAATTTTATCTTTGGCAGGCTCGGAAACAAGCTCACCCAATTGCGCGGAATTTATGAGTGAATTGTTTAATTCGGGGTATTTCTTTTCAGTAAGTAGAACCGCCGCCTCCCGACCGATTTTTTTTAATAAACTGGAGCGCGCCGTGGAGTAGACATACTTCCCTATAATCAATAAAAGAAGGATGGATGCGTAATAACTCATTGCCGCAGGTTGCAGGTAATAAAACAGTGCCACGCACAAGAGGGTTCCCAGAAGGGCAGTAAAAAACAGATAGGTTCCTAATATAAGCCGGATTCGATTGCTGCTTTTCTGGACGCGAATCAGAAACTGGTTTATTTGGGAGTAAGCTTCCATAAAAATACGGGAGAAAATATTATTTCGTTACGACTTCTACTAAAAATAATAAAATTGTATCAGGGCTTATTCCCCTTGTTTCGGAATGAATCAAATAATTCAATAGGGATAGGAATATAAGTATGGTTGCCCTCATTGTTAGAGAGATCTAACAAAGTCTGAAAAAATCGTAGTTGCAAAGCGGGCGGGTGGCTACCGATCAAGTCTGCCGCATCACAGGTTTTCTGCGCCGCTTCGAATTCGCCCTGGGCATTGATGACTTTTGCGCGTCGCTCGCGTTCTGCTTCTGCCTGTTTTGCCAATGCTCTTTGCATTTCCTGCGGCAGGTCAACATTTTTAACTTCAACGTTTGCAACCTTGACACCCCAAGGCTCGGTTTGTTCATCAATAACCTTTTGTAGATGAGCGTTGATTTCTTCGCGATTGGATAGCAAATCGTCAAGGGTGCTTTGTCCTAATATACTTCGCAATGTGGTCTGCGCAAGCTGAGAGGTTGCGTAAAGAAAATCTTCAACCTCAATGATCGCCTTTTGCGAGTCCACAACACGAAAATAGATTACCGCGTTGACCTTCACGGTTACGTTGTCTTTAGTGATGATGTCTTGTGGGGGGACATCCATAACTACGGTACGCAGGCTAATCTTGACCATTTTCTGTATTCCGGGAAAAACAATAACGACCCCGGGGCCTTTTACTTTCCAGAACCTTCCCAGTAGAAATACAACACCTCGTTCATATTCCCTCAATACTCGGAATGTGCTGAATAACACCAAGCCTAGTAATATAGAAATAGTCAGTAGAGTATCCATTTACGATTCTCCTAATAAGTTTCGATTTCTACTTCAATAGTAACAACTTTTGTATGCCAAATCCGATTAATCCCACAAAGTGGGCTTCATTCCCCGTGTCTTGCCACGCCTGTTAAATGAAAATATTTTTGGGATACCCCGTCTGCTTGCGGCGAGGTCGTTCATTATAGAAGGGCATTTCGTTGCCCTGAATGTGCTTTTGAATTAAAATGGTTTCGACTTTAATGGCTGAAAATAATGGAATTTTACCTGCGTTATCTGTTTGTGTTGATTTTATTTATTGTTTTCCCCAATCCGGTGCTGGGGCAACCTTTGCAGGTTTTCATTGATAGTGATGTGAACCAAATGGGTCAGGTGAATTTGGCATTGACTATGAAAAACACAGGCTCAAAACCCGTTTTTCATGTTCAGCCGATGTTTCATTTTCACCACTCGATGTCAATGATGACTGTAATTCAAGAGCTTGGGCCGGGTCAGAGTATTACTCTTGAGAACGACAAGCACCCGCCGGTTCTTCGGGTTGGCAGATATCCTGTTTCTGCGAGGGTAAAATATAAAACCCTTTTTGAGGGAGGAGAAAGTAAAACGATTTTACATACGGATTCTTTTTATTTTGAAGAACCGGTGCAATCGCAAGTCGGAGGCAGTATTCAATCTTCTGGTGGTCCAGCATCATCTAATTTAAGGATTATGATACAAAATCATTCGGATTCATTAAAAAATGTCAGGATGATGTTGCTGTTGCCTCCGGGTATGATCGCAGAAAAATTTAATGGAATGATGGGGCTTACGCTAAGAGGCAATGAGAAGAAAAACTTCAATGTGACAGTAAAACGAGGTGGAGATTTGGATGAAGATCGTTTTCCTGTTCGGCTGATGGTAGAATATGGCGAAATGCTAAAACATTATTCGGGAGAGATAAGAGGAGTCATGCAGTTTTCTCCTTCCTGGTATTCTGCCAAGTATTTCCCGCATTTTACAGCCTTGGTAGTAATGGGGTTGATATGGATCGGGTTCTATTTTAGATTTTATAATTCACCACTTAATAAGAAAGGAAATACCAATGCCTAAAGCAAGCGCTCGACATATTCTTGTCAAAACCGAAGAAGCCTGCGTAGATTTAAAAAGTAAGATTGAGGGGGGTGCCGATTTTGCAGATATGGCAAAACAGCATTCAGATTGTCCCTCTGGAAATGAGGGCGGAAGTTTAGGCGAGTTCAGTCCCGGTCAAATGGTTCCTGAGTTTGATACGGTCGTGTTTAATGACGATGTGGGAAAAGTTCATGGTCCGGTTAAAACTCAATTCGGATACCATCTGATCGAGATTACCAGCCGAAGCTAAATAGGAGGAAGTATGGCAACCGCAATTTTCGGGGCAGGATGTTTCTGGGGTATCGAAGTAGCCTTTGGCAAAGTGAAAGGGGTTACTTCCACTTCGGTTGGCTACACAGGAGGGGCTATAGACAATCCGACCTATGAGCAGGTTTGCACGGGGGAAACCAACCATGCAGAAGTGGTTTGGGTTGAGTTCGACCCTTCGTCTGTTTCTTATGAAGAATTGCTCGATGTGTTCTGGGGGTGTCACGACCCTACGACATTAAATAGACAGGGGCCAGATAGAGGCACGCAGTATCGCTCTGTAATCTATTTTGCTGATCCGGCTCAGGAAGCGGCTGCGATAAAATCTAAAGAACAAAACTCAGGGCGATTTCAAAACCCTATCGTTACAGAAATCACCGCCGCATCAAAGTATTATATTGCTGAGGACTATCATCAACAATATCTCGCAAAAAGAGGATTGGAAAATTGCCACTAAAAGAAAAGAAGGAGTTTATGCGGCGCTTGATTATTGCGGTTATGCTTGGGGTTTTCTCATTTTCGATTGCAGGGGCAGAAGAGTCTGTTTATGAGCCGGTCCCGGAAATGAAGTATCCGGCGGAGAATAAATGGTCCAAAGAAAAAGAAGCGTTGGGTAAGATGCTTTATTTCGATCCGCGATTATCTGGAAGTAACTGGATAAGTTGTGCCACCTGTCATAACCCCGGCTTGGGTTGGGGAGATGGGCTTCCGCGCACTATTGGGGATGGTCAGAAGGAATTGGGTCGGCATGCTCCCACCGTTATAAACAGTGGCTATTTCGAAGTCCAGATGTGGGATGGAAGAAAAAAATCACTGGAAGATCAGGCGAAAGGTCCTATCGAAGCTGCAGGTGAAATGAATCAGAACTTTGACGAGTTAATTGGAGAACTTAAAGCCCTTCCCGGTTATGTCAAGCGATTCACTTCAGTATTTGGATTAAACTCCCTGACTATCGACAACATTGCCAAGGCCATTGCCACTTTTGAAAGATCGGTTGTTTCAAAAAATGC
>JAESTE010000072.1 GCA_016763735.1 Nitrospinaceae bacterium
ACTGCTATTCGTTGTGAATTTTGTCATGAGGGTGGCACACCTCAATGATGCGGTGTTCGAAAAGAACAAACAGTTGGAAGCCTCTTTGGGTCAATTGAAACAGTTTCACCAGAAACTAGCTGCTCTAAATGAAGAGCTACGAAATGATAAAAGGCGTCTCGGTGTCAGCCTGAAAGAAATGATGGAGTTGAATGATCAACTTGAAAACAAAAATGAACAGATATCTTCCATGGTGGATGAGCTTGCCAGCCGTTTTGATTCTACAGAAGGCCTTTTAGCGACCATCATTGAGCTTCACCAGACGGAACATCGAGGTCATTCGGAAAGGGTTACCGAAACGGCCATATATATAGCAGAAAAACTGGGTCTCACTGAATATCAAGTCAGGAATGTGAAATCTGCGGCTCGCCTGCATGAACTGGGTATTGTTGCCATGCCGACAGTTGAAAAAAGAAAAGAAGCGATAAATGAAGAAGAACTTGATTTTAGTAAGAACAAACCAAAAACCAACCATCCGCTGGTAGGAGAAATGTTGCTTAAGGAGTTTCCGGGATTTGAAATGGTTGCGGAAATCATCCGGCATCTTCATGAAAATGTGGATGGCTCTGGTTCACCGGATGGCATGTATGGTGATCGGATTCCCATGGGTTCTCGAATTGTTTCTGCAGCAAGTTATTTCGACCACAATAAGATGGCGCACCCAGATCGCTCTAATGAAGATATTCTGGCTAAAATGGATGAAAAAACCGGAATTATTTTTGACGAGTCAATAATGAGTGCTCTGGGTGAATTTATAGCGCAACAGGGAACGGTAGAAGAAGTGCCTACAATGGAATGCTCTGTGTTTGCTCTGGCAGCAGGAATGGAATTGGCAGTGGACATCATTTCGGCTTCGGGTATCAACCTTCTCAGAAAAGGCACGATTCTGGATCAGGAAACTCTAGATAAAATTCTGAAGTTTCATAACGTAGACCCCATTTCGGGGATCATAAAAGTAAAACAACCTTCATAAAAAATGGATTTAGCTACTTTAGTAGGTGTAATTGCCGGAGTAGGACTTGTTATTGCTTCTATTCTGATGAACAGTGGTTTGGACCTGTTTATCAACATTCCTTCCGCCATGATCGTTCTGGGGGGCACTCTTGCCGCGACCCTGATTGCTTTTCCCATCAATGAAGTTATGAAAGTGATGGGCTTGTTTTTAAGAGTTTTCATGGTTAAAAAATCAGATCAGTATAAACTGATCGAAAGCATGGTGGGAATATGTAATGTTGCCCGAAAAGGTGGCGTGTTGGCTATAGAGTCCAAACTCAAAGAAGTCGACAATGACTTTCTTAAAAAAGGGCTGGAAATGACGGTAGATGGTAAAGACGAAGCTACCGTCAATGCACTTCTAAAAAGAGAAGTCAAGCAGCTGCAAAATGCTCACAAAGACGGTTGGGAAATTTTTAATCAGATGGGTGCCTTTGCACCGGCTTTTGGAATGGTGGGTACTCTTATCGGTCTGATTCAGATGCTTTCGGATTTATCCGATGTCAGTTCCGTTGGACCCAAAATGGCTATCGCGTTGATCACCACATTTTATGGCGCGGTGATTGCCAACTTGGTGTTTATACCGATGACCGTAAAACTTAAACGCAGAAGTGCTACCGAGTCCCTTGAAATGACACTTATACTGGAAGGTATTGGCTACATTCGAAAAGGGGTTAACCCAAGATTCATGCAGGATGTTCTGGAGAACTACCTCGACACGTATCATGGTAAAAAGAGAAGAAGGGGGACGGTAAAGATAAGAAACCTGCGAAGAAGAAATAATTAGCCATGGCAGAAAAAGAAGATAGAAAAGAAAAAAAGAAGGCCCCAGAAGAAGAAGATGAGGAGGAACACGAGTGTCCCGAGGGGGCACCGGCTTGGGTTACGACTTTTGCCGATCTGGTAACTCTTCTAATGGTGTTTTTCATTCTTCTATTTGCGATGGGTTCCATTGAAGAAAATAAGTGGAAGCAGATCAAATCTTCACTGCGTGATGCTCTGGGCCAGGAGGACATCCCCGAGATTGGTATTCGCGAAGGTCTCGATGTAATCAAAGAAAAAGTTCTCGATGAAACCACCATTCACGCGGTCGATGAAGTGGGTGCCATGGTTGCCAAGGAAGTTGAAGAGATCGCATCGGAAGTTGAAGAGTTTGTATTCAAAAACAAACTGGCAGGGCAGGTCGATGTTTCCTCTGATGAAAGAGGTGCCATCATTACCCTTTCTGATACAGTTTTGTTTCCAGCAGGAAAATCTCGAATGACTTCGGTGGGCAACGATATCATCAAGCAGGTTTTCGAGTTATTGCAACAGTTCAATTATGACGTTAAGATCGAAGGCCATACAGATAATTCCCCTATCAAAACAGAACAGTTTCCCTCGAACTGGGAGTTGTCGGCTGCGCGTGCTGCAGAAGTGGCTCGGGAATTAGTGGAAGCTGGATTTCCTCCCACCCAGTTGTCTATCGAAGGCTTTGCGCAATATCGCCCCAAAGTACCCAATGACAGTCGTCAGGCCCGAGCTACCAATCGTAGAATTGAAATTGTTTATCAACGCGGTAGCGTTCGCAAACATATGGTGGATATCCTCCGACGCAATAATAGATAGAAGCCTTCGCATTTATTCTCTCGGTATCCTTTGAAGAAAAATATAAACAATCCATTTATGCTTAGGGCTCTGGAATTGGCTCGTAAGGGGAAGACGACTCCGAACCCCATGGTGGGCGCGGTGTTGGTCAAAAATAATCGAATTATCGCTGAGGGGTTTCACTCTCGTGCAGGAGGGCCGCGTGCTGAAGTCGTAGCCCTGAAGAAAGCAGGGAGCAAAGCAAGGGGCGCGGATCTATATGTTAACCTCGAGCCTTGTTGCCATATGGGGCGAACGCCACCTTGTACTGATGCCATTATTCAATCGGGTGTGAGCCGGGTGTTTGCCGGGATGAAAGACCCGAATAAACTGGTACAAGGGAAAGGAATACGTGTTTTAAAGGCCGCTGGCATAAAAGTTTCAGTAGGCATGATGAAAACCGATTGTGAAAAATTGAATGAGGTATTTGTCAAGGTGATGAAAACCGGTATGCCGTTTGTTACGGTGAAAACCGCCATGTCACTCGATGGAAAAATCGCCACTCGGGGAGGCGATTCGCAGTGGATTTCAGGAGTAGAGTCGCGTGACTTTGTGCATGAATTGAGAAACCAGAACGATGCTATCCTGGTTGGAACAAATACAATCCTGAAAGACAATCCGCAATTGACCTGTCGATTGAAAAAAAAACGGGGCAGGCACCCGGCACGTATTATTCTTGACCGGAGAAATAGAATTCCACTGACAGCTAAAGTTTTTGCAAACAGCAAGACACAGCAGGTGATTTATGTTTCTGGTCCCAATCTTTCTACTAAACGAGAGAAGTTGTTGACGGCTAAAAATATAGAAATTTTGAAAGTTAAAATGCTGAAGTCAGGATTCGGTTTAAAACAGCTTATGAAATTGCTGGCGCAAAAGGACTTGAATTCGATTCTGATTGAAGGTGGTGGCGAGATCAACAGCAGTGCATTTGCAGCGGGGATCGTTGACCGAATCTTTGCGTTTATCAGTCCCATTCTAGTCGGAGGGCAGCAGGCTCCCAGTCCGATAGGAGGGAAAGGTGTGGCAAAAATAACCCAGGCAATGAGGTTGAAGAATATGAAAGTCATCCAAATTGGAGAAGATCTTATGGTGGAGGCCGAACCATGTTCAGCGGAATAATTGAGTCGGTAGGAAGCCTGCGCGAATTTGTTCATGGGCAGGAAAGTGCGGTTATGGTCGTCGAGACGGATACTAATTTTTCGGGTTTGGAAGATGGAGAAAGCATTGCTGTGAACGGTGTTTGTCTCACTGTCGTCGAATTCAGTGAATCTACGTTTCGAATGGATTTAGGAACAGAGACCTTGGACAAAACCAGTTTCAAAAATGCCAAAGCAGGCGACCGGGTTAACTTGGAAAGGTCGTTAACACCTTCTTCTAAAATCAGTGGTCATTTTGTTAGCGGCCATGTTGATCAGGTAGGGGAAGTGTTAAAGATTGAAGAAAAACCAGGTGAAATTTTATTGCAGTTCTCGCATCCCGCTTCCCTTCGTCCCTACATAATGGAAAAAGGTTCCATTGCTCTTGATGGAATCAGTTTGACGGTGTTCAATTGCAAAGACGATAAATTCAATATTTCAATCATTCCTTTTACCTGGAGTCATACCAACCTGAGTACAAGGAAAATAGGCGATTTAATAAATATCGAATGTGATATGATTGGAAAATACGTCTATAAAGCATGTGCAACCTTGATGAATCCGGAAGCTACCGGACCTGTGTTGGATCTATTGCGACAGCAGGGGAAAGAATAAATGGGAAAAGAATTTAGCACCATAGAAGAAGCCATTGAAGATGTGCGGCAGGGAAAAATGATTGTCATCGTTGACGATGAAGATCGTGAAAACGAAGGCGATTTGATGATCGCTGCGGAAAAAGCCACTCCAGAACTGATCAACTTTATGGCTCGATTCGGACGCGGTTTGATTTGTTTGACGCTCACCGAAAAGA
>JAESTE010000073.1 GCA_016763735.1 Nitrospinaceae bacterium
GGGAACTTCCTCGGTCGGCACAGGCACTTTGACTATTACGGCAACCGGTGCCAACAGTATTACCCAGAGCGGCGGTGCAATCACCCAGGCCGCCGGCGCAGGAACGGCAAGTTTCACAACGGGAAGCGGGGTGATAACCCTGACACAGTCCAATGAATTTACCGGACCGGTGGCTTTGACGAATACCGGATCGAATGCAGTAGCGGTCACAGACAGCAGCGCTTTGAAATTCGGAGCGGTTTCAGTGGGAAATAGTCTAACGGCGATCGCTTCAGGGGCAATCACACAGGATGGATCGACGACTCTGACCGTGCCGACAGGCTCAAGCTTCACCGCCGGAGCCAATGCCATCACGCTGACCAACGCGAATCTCTTCACCGGAGCGGTTTCTCTCTCCAACAGTGGTGCCAATAACGTGGCGGTGACCGATGCTAATGCGCTTATTTTGGGAACTTCCTCGGTCGGCACAGGAACCTTGACCATCACCGCAACCGGTGCCAACAGCATCACTCAGACCGGAACAATCACCCAGGCCTCAGGCGCGGGGAATGCGAGTTTCACTACCGGATCCGGTGTGATTACCCTGACTCAATCCAACGATTTCACTGGATCCGTGCTGCTGAGTAACAGTGGCGCCAACAATGTGGCGGTGACCGATGCCAATGCGCTTATTTTGGGAACTTCCTCGGTCGGCACCGGAACATTGACCGTGGTGGCAACCGGTGCTAACTCCATCACTCAGACCGGAACAATCACCCAGGCGTCCAGCGCAGGAACGGCAAGTTTCACAACGGGCGGCGGGGTGATAACCCTGACACTGTCCAATGAATTTACCGGACCGGTGGCGTTGACCAATACCGGAGCAAATGCAGTAGCGATCACGGACAGCAGTGCTCTGAAATTCGGAGCCGTTTCAGTGGGGAATAGTCTGACGGCGATCGCCTCAGGGGCGATCACACAGGATGGCTCGACAACGTTGACCGTGCCGACAGTCTCCAGCTTCACCGCCGGAGCCAATGCCATCACCTTGACCAATGCCAATCTCTTCACCGGAGCGGTTTCTCTCTCCAACAGTGGGGCCAATAACGTGGCGGTGACGGATGCCAATGCCATTGTTCTGGGAACTTCCTCAGTCGGCACAGGCACTTTGACTATCACCGCAACCGGCGCCAACAGTATTACTCAGAGTGGCGGTGCAATCACCCAGGCCGCAGGCGCGGGGAATGCAACCTTCACTACCGGTGCTGAAGTGATTACCTTGACTCAAGCCAACAACTTTACCGGATCCGTGTTATTGAGTAACAGCGGCGCCACCAAGGATGTCGCCGTCACGGATTCCAATGCCTTGATTTTGGGAACGTCTTCGATCGGACGTAATCTGACTGTGATTGCCGGTGGAGATATTACTCAAACCGGAACGTTGACAGCCACTGCAGGCACCCTTTCACTTCAGGTTACAAATGCCTCCACCAATATCCAACTCGCAAGCCAGGCCAATAATCTCAACGCGGTTACCTTAACCGGAACAACCTCTAATATCAGAGACCTTGAACTGCGTAATATCAAAGCCTCAGCTCCAGTGCCATCAGGTTTGCCGGCTTCGACCTTGAATGACCTGATTCTTATCTTCAACAACGGTGCGATTACTTTTGGTAATTTGACATTGGTTACCGTCGGAGGAGATACCGGGGATCTGAGTCTGACGGCCGGGGGAACGATTACCCAGACTGGCAGTACCGCCTGGGTTATTCCGGGAACCACAACACTGAATTCCGGAGCCGGCAATTCGATTACCCTGAATGAAACCAACAACGATTTCACCGGAGCAGTAAGTGTTACCGCAGCAAACAACGTTACGCTGAAGGATAAAGGCGCTATCGACCTGGGTGCTTCAACGATCTCCGGATTCCTGACGGTTACGACCGGGACAACCGCCTCAGGCAATATCACCGACAGTGGTAACCTTGCTGTGAGCGGAGCCGGCACCTTCTCGGCCAACAGCGGTTCTTCCAATATCACCCTGGGAGATTCCACCACCGCCAACTTCGCTACCCTGACTGTGGTTGGATCCACCGTTGCGGTTACCGAAGCCAGCGCAACTGTATTTACCGGAACAAATACCGCAGGCACCCTGACCCTGAGTAGCACAGGAAGTATTACGGATGATGCCGATGCGGACATCGCAGTGACCAATACCGCGAGCTTCACAGCCGATAACGGCGCGAACGATGCCGCAATCACCTTGGGTGATAATGGAAGCAACAACACCACCAACTTCGGTAAACTGACTCTGGTGAGTGATGCTGCCGCGACCGTTACTGAAGATAGTGACACCGTATTTGTCGACATCAGCACGGTCGGCAGTAATCTGACCTTAACGAGTACTGGAAACATTACGGACGACAACAATGCGAATATCGCAGTGACCGGGACCGCAAGCTTTAAGGCCGACAATGGCGCGAACGATGCCGCCATCACCTTGGGTGACGGAACCAACACCACTAACTTCGGTAAACTGACTGTGGTGAGCGATTCAAATACGACTGTCACAGAAGATACCGATACCGCATTTGTCGGAACCAGCACTGTTGGCGGTAATCTTACCTTGGTCAGCAATGGGAGCATCACGGACGACAACAATGCGAATATCGCAGTGACCGGGATAGCGAGCTTTACCGCAGACAATTCAGGAAATACCGCCGCCATCACCTTGGGCGATGGAACCAATACCACCAACTTCACCAGTCTGACGGTGGTCAGTGATGCGAATACAACAATCACTGAGGACAGTTCCACTGCATTTGCCGGAACCAATACGGTAGGCGGTGCTCTGACAATTACCAGTGGAGGTTCGATCAGTGACACCGGAAGTTTGGCAGTGACTTCAAATGCTGCCTTTACCGTCCCGGACAATCAGTCGATTATTCTGGATACTTCGACCAACAACTTCGGTGGAACGCTGACCTTTAATGCAGCGTCCGGAAATATCCTCAATGTCACGATTACGGACACCACCACGATCGATCTGAAAACCTTGACTTTGAAGACCGGCGGTAATCTGGCGGTATCTTCCGGTGATGTCATTACCCAGAGTGGTGCATTAACCATTCCTGGAACCAGCAGCTTTACAACCACTGGCACGGACAAGACCATAACGCTGACCACCGCTACCAATGCCCTGACCGGAACCGTGACCTTCACGACCACAGGGTCCTCGGCAAATGTTCAGTTGAATAACGGAACCACCGTTCTGGTAATCGGCACCTCGACCGTGGGCGGAACCTTTACCGCGCAGAATAATATCAACAACGCGAATGCCATCACGGTCAGCGGTAAGATCGACACCAGCAGTGCCGGCGGACTGATCACGCTGACTCCATCTCAAGGCGGTATCAACTTGGATAATATCGATGATATCCTGAAGGCTGGAAGCGGGGGAGTGACCCTCACTGCTGCCTCGGGCAACATCACGGTCGACGACTCCTCCACGGCTGCTGAAATCAACACCACCGGAACCGTTACTTTGACTGCCAATGGAATCGCCACCTCCGCAGCTCAGAATCTCGGGCTCACTGGTACCACGACCCTGGTGCTGACTGACAAAGGAGCCGGGAATATCTTCATGGCGGAAGTCACCGCCAGTACGATTACATCGACCACCATTACGATGGAAACCCAAACAGCCGGAAATATCGATATCAATTATTTCGGAGACAATGTGGTTAATATCGACAACATCAGTGTCGGCGGCTCAAACGGATACGAATTGGATACGGTCGAACTCAACAATCTGCCGACTTCTTCCTTCACCTACACATCCAAGGCCGGAAATCTCGCTGTGAAGACGGTCAACACCGGTGACAAAAACATCAACATCACTGCGGAAGGCGGATTTATTCGTGAGGATGTCGAGAATGCAACCGCTGATATTACTACCAGTACAGTTCTGACCTTGACCGCGAAGAACGACATCGGAGAATCCGGCGGCAGCAAGGCGCTCGATACCAATGTCGGGACCTTGGTGGCCTCTACAACCTCAGATGGGGATATTCTGATCAACGAGTCCAATAGCATTACGCTGGGAACAGGTGGCAACGGTCTTTCCACGACTGAAGTGATATCTCGGTTGTCGCCGGCGGATCCATCACCGTTGCTGAAACCGTCACGGCGAGCGGATCTGGATTTGTGGTATTGGATGCTAACGGAACAGACGCCGATGTGACAGTGCAGGCTGCCATCACTTCCGGTTCGGGTGGTGCTGTGACCATTACTGCTGATGACAGTGTCTCCTTTACTTCCAACGGCGATATCACGTCTTCAGGCAGTGGCACGGTCTCAGTTACCTCGAACACCAATACCAGTGACGGCAATTCCGGTGATGGAATCACCATGGCCAACGGTACGCTCTTCGATGCTGGCTCTGGAACCATCGTCCTCCAGGCCACCGGTGGTAACGGAGGTAGCATCGCCATCGGCGGTTTGAAGACAACAAATGCAAACGCCACCTCCTCGGTCAGCATTTCCACTGTGGCTGCGGTAACGGATGCCGGTGATACCGATGTGGACGTCATCAGCGGTGGACGTCTGGTGATCAGTTCTGCTACCGGCGCAGGCTCGGGCGATTCCCTCGAGACGACCATTGTCTCGTTGAATGCTTTGAATTCCACTTCCGGAAGTATCCAGATTGCGGAATCCACAGGCTTGACTATCTTCAAGGCTGAACAATCCGCCGGCGCGGGCAATGTTCAGATCGTAACCACGGATGGAACCATTACGGTTGATAATGGCGGAGCGGCTACGAATGCGGTGATCACCAAATCCACCGGAACAATTACTTTGAATGCCAATGGATCCGACAAGGATCTGCTCATCAACGATGGAATTACTTCTGTAAGCGGGGCTATTGATCTCGATGCAGATGATGACATCATCTTTGAAGCGCCCGGGGATATTACATCCACTTCAGGCAATG
Organism: Nitrospinaceae bacterium; assembly: GCA_016763735.1. GTDB lineage: Bacteria > Nitrospinota > Nitrospinia > Nitrospinales > VA-1 > UBA8687. Next base: position 4,973 of record JAESTE010000073.1, read on the forward strand.
TGAGTGTAACAGCTGACAGTGACAACAGTCCTGACGGTACCGGAGGAGCATTGACCATGGTTGATCAAACTGTGATCAATGCCGGCACTGGAACCATCACATTGGAAGCCGACGAAGATATTAAACTCGGCCGATTGGTAACCACGAGTTCGAGTACGGTTGCGGTTACCATTACGACCGTATCCGGTGGGGTCATCGACAACGGCGATACCGGCAGCGAAGATATCGATGCTACCAATGGGCGGGTTGTGATTGATGCTAAAAACGGTGTCGGCAGTACCGTGGGAGTCGGTGATTCAGATCTGGAAACGGATGCCGGCAGTCTGGATATCGATAATACAACTACAGGCGACATCAAGATTGATGAAACCGACGAGGTGACTGTCATTCAATTGGACAATGATAAGACGAGCGATTCGAACGCAGCAACGGGTGTCATTGTATTGGTTGCCGGGGGTGCGATTACCGTAGCCAATTCAGCAGTGGCGGACTGGGAGTGACGACAGTCGACGGAAATGTGACCCTGCAGGCCGAGACAGGAAATATTACCATTCTGGATTCCACCACAACCGTTGATATTGATGGTGGAAATAATGGAACGATCACCCTTCAGGCTGATACCAATGAAGCCAATATTCAAATTGGTACCGGTGCCAAGGTTCAGACCCTTCTCAGTTTCACTACTGTAACTAAACCGGTGACCAAGGGAATTGTCATCACCGCAGATAACATTGAAATTCAGGGAACGATATCAGCCGCCAATTCGATTGTTACCCTTCAACCGAAACGTAACTCCTCGGATATAGCCATCGACTTGGGATCCACGGTTGAAACAACGACAGATACCTTGGAATTGTTTGACGCTGAGATTGATAAGATCACCGCGAATATACTGAGAATCGGCTCGAATTCTTCTTCGGATGGAACCGGTTCTAAAGCGATCACATTCACCGCTGCCATCAGTGTGAACCCGGCCAATGTCACCAATACAATTCTGCTCTCCGATAAGGGAATCACCCAGAATGCCAGTGCGAGCTTCTCAGGCACCAACCTCCTGCTCGACGTAGACGAAGCAGCGGTCATGACGGAGTCCAATAATGATGTTACTACTTTGGCTGCTGTGATCACTGATTCCGGCGCAGCTCTTAGCTTCACGGATAAGGCCACCCTGTTGATCGGTACGGTCGCCGGAGTCAAAGGCCTAACCACAAACAATGCCGATATCACGCTGGTAGCCAGTACGGGTAATTTGACGGTGACGGATAACAGTGTGACGAACGATATAAACGCCGGCACCGGATCCGTTGTAATGACGGCCAGTGACAATGAGACAACTGTTCAGATCGAGGCCGATGCCGATGTCAAAGCTACCGGTGGTGTTACCATCACTGCTGATAAGATGATTTTAAGTGGAACGATTACCGCCACCGGCGCTATCGTGACATTGAAACCTGAGGTCGTTAAGGATGTCGATACCGTCGATCTGGGCTCGACAACCGATGTCGCGGCTAACTCCCTGGAATTGTCCGACGCCGAGTTGGATAACATCACCGCCACGACGATTCGGGTTGGCTCGACGACATCAGGAGCCATTACTGTGAGTGCGGACTTGAGTCCAGCAGCTTCAACAAATCTGTCATTGCTGCCTGATGCAAATGTGTCACAGCAGACTGGAGATACCATCACGGTAACGGGACTGCGTATCGATGTGGATACTTCCGTTGTATTGAACGAAGCGAATAATGTGACGACCCTGGCGGTGAACATTGCTGATTCTTCCCAAACCTTCAGCTTCACGGATTCGAATGCATTGACAGTGGGTACGGTGGATGGAACAGTCGGTGTGACGACCAGTGGAGGGACGATTACCATTTCAACGACGACCGGAACATTCACGGTGACCAACAATATTGCGGCTGGCGCGGCGGCGGTGAATTTGACCGCCGGTGCAGATGATCAGTTGTTCGATAACAATGCGGCGATAACAGGAAATGCAGCAACAGTGACGGCTGCCGATATGGCCCTGGAGGGCGGCACGGTTAACGTAGGCAGCGGGATTGTAACCCTGATACCCGATTCAACGGATGTGGATGCGATCGACCTGGGCAATGGTACCGAAGACTCGGCTGATACCCTGGAGTTGAGCGATACCGAGTTGGATACGATTACGGCGCTGACCCTGAGGATTGGGGCGACCAATACGGGAGCGATCACGGTGAGTTCGGCGATGAATCCGGCGAATATCACCAACCTGTCGTTGCTCTCGGATTTCGATCTGAGTCAATCAGCAATCGTTACGGTGAGTGGCCTGCGAATTGATGTGGATGGCCCGGTAACGATGACCCAGGCCAATGTGGTGACGACCCTGGCGGCGAATGTGTCAACCTCAGGTCAGGGTTTCACCTTCAATGATTCAAATGATATTGTAGTCGGCACAGTGGATGGAACGGTCGGAGTGACGACCAATGGCGGGACTCTGACGGTGACCACCGCCAATGGTAATCTGACGGTGACCAATAATGTTGCGGCTGGCGCAGCAACGGTGATTCTGACTGCCGGAGGTACCGACAAACTGATTGATAACAATGCGGCCGTAACCGGTAACGCAGCCAATCTGGCAGCCGACGACATGGCGCTGGAAGGTGGCACGGTCAACGTGGGCAGCGGAATTGTAACCTTGGCTTATAAGACGGCAGGAATCGCGATCGACCTGGGAGACATAACCGACAGCACAGCAGCGACGCTGGAGTTGAGCGACTCCGAGCTGGATAAGATTACGGCGCTGACTTTGAGAATCGGGGGAACCAACGCGGGAGCGATCACGGTGACGACGGCGTTGACACCTGCAAATATCACGAACTTGTCACTGTTGTCGACAGCGGGAGTGACACAGGGGACCGGAGATACGATCACGGTGAGCGGCTTGAGAATCGACGTGGACGATGCCGTGACCCTGACCGAGGCGAACGATGTGACGACGCTGTCAGCCGTCTTGTCGACAAGCGGTCAGGCTTTCAGCTTTACCGATGCGAACACACTGCA
>JAESTE010000074.1 GCA_016763735.1 Nitrospinaceae bacterium
AAAAATTTATAGTTTTTGATGAATAAAAGACCTCTAAAAAAAATATTAAGGGCATTTTTTAATAAGCCGTTTTATATCGCTTTAATTAATATCTTTAAATATTTTGATCATCCAACAGATATTATACGGCGTTATGTGTTTGGGCAGGGTGACTATCCCAAAAAGCTTGCGGTAAAGACCCTCTTAGGAAAGCAGGAAGTATGGCTTTATTCTTTCCACGACATGATAACTATGGTGGAGTGTTATGGGAAATTGGATTACCCGGCTGAAAAGGAAATTTCCTGCGTGGTAGATTTTGGTTCAAATATTGGTATCAGCGCAGGGTATTTTTTGACACGCAATAAAAATATCAAGGTCTATTTATTCGAACCCCTTCCAGAAAATATTGGCCGATTAAAAACCAATCTACAGGGATTTGAAAACAGATACGAATTGCACGAAGTTGCGGTGGGGCTGGAAAATGGTCAAGCCGATTTTGGTTTCGAAACAACAGGTAGGTATGGCGGGCTTGAGAGCGACCTCCCTGAAACAATTCAAGTGCAAGTTCGAAAAGTGGAAGAAATCATTTCAGATATCCTCGAAAAGGAGGGTCATATTGATATTTTAAAAATTGATGTCGAAGGGTTGGAAAACGCGATTGTAGAAAGCTTGTCTCCCGACAATTTAAAAAATATACATAAAATCTATGCGGAAACCGTTTATTCGGGAAGCTTGCCGGGGTTCGACAAAGAACAATATGGCGAGGTAGTTCGTTTCCGCAAAACACTCTAACCAAAAAAAGAAATTTCAGAGTGGTATAAAAATCACTTGGGGTGTTTCAACACAAGGTATTTGTAGTAGTCGTGTATTGATAGAGTCCCCAGAATTAGCCCGTGTTCTGTCACCGCCAGATGGTGAATGGCGTGGTCGCGCATAACCTGCGCGGCCTTTTCCATGCTCTCCTGACTTTCGAGTTTGATGAGGGGGAAGCTCATAATTTCTGCCACCTGCGCTTTTTCTGGGTCCAGATTTTCTGTGACGAACTTTCTACTGATATCGTGATTGGTAATGATGCCAATATATTCTCCCGCTTCTTCGACCAGTAAAGAATGAATTTCGTTATCGTTCATAACGTGCGAGGCTTCCAGAACACTCGCTGTGGGACTGATGCTTAAAAGAGATTCCGCCATGTAGTTGTGTATTTTTTCCATTTCAATTCTCCACACTTATATAAAAATTAATCCCACAAAGTGGGTTTAATTCCCCGTGGCTTGCCACGCCTGTTAAAAAATATTTTAGGGATACCCCGTCTGCTTGCGGCGGGGTCGTTCATTGCCCGTTTCCTGAAAAATGTCGGATATAGTGAATCAATTGCCATACTTGATTTTCACCTAGGTTTTTGAATGCAGGCATAGCTGTTCCAAGGGAACCGTTTTTGATGATCCAGAATAATTGCCCATCGGGCAGCGGGTCTATGGTTTGGCTGCAGGTAAAATTGCGCGGACTGGGAGTGAGTTCTCGAAATAAAATCCCGAGACCGTTTCCGCTGATGCCGTGACAAACACGGCAAGGTCCAGGTTTGGCATCGAAGTGAAACAAGGTTTGTCCCGCAAAAATATTTTCAGGGCTGGCGGGAAGCGGATTCTTCAACTTCAAAAACACATCAGGAGCTTGCTGGGTTTTCCTCGCCTGCGGACATAACGGAAAAAACTCCAATCCATTTTCGATCTTTTCTCCAGGATGCGAAATCAGAGTCCACCCCCAAGCGAGCGGAGCCGAAACTGTTATAAATAGAACCAGGGAAAACAAAATAATTCGACTCATCTTAACTCTCCTAAACAATTGAACCTCTTAGAGTAGAGATAGATAAAAAATGGGATTTATTCCATTGGAGTAAGAATGGGAATAGCCGATGACTTTTTCTGGTTATTTGAAATTGTAAGCGAAGCAACCGCTGGAGCAGGTGACCATATAATGCGGGCAACTTTTACAGGGTTCGTTGGGCGAGGCTTCAAAAGCGTGGCTCAAGAACTTGGTATGCATCTTTTTGATAGCCAGTTCGTTGACCTGCTTGAAATCCTGAATATTTCCTAATTTTTTGTCGTGAAAAGGGAAGCAGTTGAAGCAGTCACCTTTAGGGTCAATATCCATAGGGCTATCATCTGCACAACCGAAGTAAACATCTTTATTTTTCCATTCGGTTATGTCCGGCACGGGCTGACTTCCATGATAAATGAACCGCTCGACGAGAGGATATTCTTCTTCCTTTATATCGTCCATCAAACAGGGCGGGAATGAACAGTCGAAACGAAAACGCAATTGCGGAAAATCTTTAAGCAGGTCTAACATCATACGACCCATTTCAGGGTAATCTTTAATGGGTAACGTGATATGATCTTCTTCCCCCACTATTGGGAAAGCCGGACTGACACGAACCTTATAATTCTGCCCAGGTGGTAGCCCCAGCTCCTGATAAATTTCATCTATCTCCCAAATCTGAGTCGCCAGATCTTGCTTGATGGAATACAGGTTTAGGCTGAACATCAGCCCGTATCCATTTTTACCTAGAATGGCTTCGGCCACTTCTTTACAACGCGCATGATTTTTTTCGGATATGTTTTCCATGGTCTGCCAGTTGAGCAGAACGGAAAACTGTATCTGTCGCTCAATACTGCCGCCACGACCGACTAAATCTAAAAGCAGATCGAGAGTCTGATCCGGCATTAATCCATTGGTAAACACGCCAAGAAATGTGAAGGGCTGCATATTGTCCAAAGTTTTGGAAAGCATATCATTGAAGCGCGGATGCAGGGTAGGTTCACCTCCCATAAAATTTATGAGGGAAGCGGTCTTGATTCGAGGTAACAGTTCGTTTTGGAAAAAATCGAAATCCATCGATTTATCAGGGGTTTTGACGTTTTCTTCCATATACTCATCGGCAAAGCAGTAATTGCATTTTAAATTACAATAGCTATTCAAGATGATGTTCAACGTTTTGACCTTTTAAATATTCTCGATGCCAAATCATGCCCACACAGGAGCCTATGCCCTATATCAACCCTTTGGAGCCCCTGTATCTCGCTTCTTTTTGCTGTTCTCTTTATTATATGGGAATAACCCGGTAAATTCCCAATAAATCACTATTTCCGCTTTCTTTCGGGCGCAGGAGAGTTGTGGTAAATGAGCCCCTCATCAGGGATATTCTGAGACTGTCCGCGCCGGAGTTTATTGAGTACCGCGTTTATATGCTCGTAGCCCATCTGGTTTTCAAGTGCGGCAAAGGTTTCTCGAGACTCGGTGAATTGCACAATCGCTTCAGGAATATTTTCTGTTTTCCAGAAATAATGACCCAGATTTTCCAGAAGCAATGCTTTGGTAAGATGTGGCGGATCATTTTTTATCAACGCCAACCCTTTCTTATACCAAACCCCGGCAGGCGAAAAATCTCCTCTTTCCATATAAAGATCCCCTGCCAGACTCATGGCGCATGCTTCCCCAAGCGAGTCCTGATTTTTTCTATGATTTTCCATAGCCCGTTTGTAATGGGATTCTGCTTCTTTGAGGTTCCTGCGGAATTTAAAAAGGTCGCCGATAGACTCAAATATTTTTGCCGCTGTTTTTAGTTTTCCCTCTCTTTCATAAATCATTATGGCTTTTTTATAGTTATCGATAGCCTGGTCGAATTCGTGATAGAAAAAGTTTTCAGACGCTTGTTGTATAAATCTCCCGGCTTCGTCTTTTGCATCAATTGGCGGAGTGATAGCTTCTTCCCTTTTAGTCGATCGGGGTAAAAGCCAGATCGACATTCCCATTGCAAGAACCAGAGAAAAAATCAAAAAATATTGGAGTATCGGTTTGAAAATAGAATTCACAATTTTATCGTCCTGATAGAAACCATAAAAAAACAGCCTGATTCAGTATGCCCAGAAATAAAGCTCGTAAAAGGTTTATTTTACCTATTGGAACAATCTGCAGTTAAGTATAAAATAACCCCCGCCTACCCGCACAGAATTTTGAGCGGACAAAATATCTCAAACCAATATCGGACTATTCCTTGAAATTTTTTTTATCGGACATGTACTTCAAATGGGTCATTGAAAAACCTATATGGGCACTGGTTTTCGTTGCTCTGGTGGTTGCCGGATTTTCCTATCATATCCCCAAGTTCAAGCTGGATGCGTCTGCAGAATCTCTGGTTCTGGAAAATGACAATGCCCTCGAATATTATCGAAAAATAAGCAAGGTTTATGGGTCCGATGATTTTCTGGTCATCACTTATTCGCCGAAAAAAGACATGATGTCCGATGAGGTGCTTGCAGATATGAAGGCCCTCAGCGATGAGTTGTCGAAACTTGATGGCATTCATTCTATTGACAATATATTAAATGTCCCTCTGCTGAACAGCCCCAGGGTAGAGATTGGCAAGTTGGCAACCGATATTCGTACCTTGGAAACGCCCGGGGTGGATCGGGAAATGGCGCGAAAAGAGTTTCTTGAAAGCCCGATTTATAAAAACCTGTTGATGAGTCCAGATGGGAAAACCACCATCATCCGTGTCAATTTTAAACGCGATGAAAAATATTTTGAACTTCTTTATCAGAGAAATGATCTCAGAGAAAAAATAAACAGTGCTGATTTTACTGAGAATGATGAGGCTACGTTCTCCAAGGCGCAAAAAGAATTCCGCGATTACCATGCCAGCGTCCTTGACAAAGAAGATCATGTCATCCAAGCCGTTCGCAATATTATGGACAAACACCGCGCCAACGCTGAAATGTTTTTGGGCGGTGTGCCCATGATCACCACAGATATGATCGGTTTCATTGAACACGATCTGAAAACGTTTGGGCTGGGTGTCATCGCTTTTCTCATTCTTATGCTGAGCCTGTTTTTTAAAAAACTCCGATGGGTGGCGTTGCCAGTGGGTTCCTGTCTCATCACAGTCGTGGTTATGATTGGGTTTCTTGGTTTGATGGATTGGCGGGTGACGGTTATTTCTTCTAACTTCATTTCTATTCTGCTCATCATCACCATGTCGCTGATCATCCATCTGATAGTGAGGTATCAGGATTTAAACGATGGCAACCCTGGACAAAGTCAAAAGCAACTCGTAAAACAAACGATAGGTTTCATGGCCCAGCCTTGCTTTTACACTTCAATCACAACCGTTGTCGCTTTTTGCTCTCTTTTAGTCAGCGGTATTCGCCCAGTCATTGATTTCGGTTGGATAATGACTCTTGGAATTTCCCTGTCCTTTATCCTGAATTTTATATTTTTCCCGGCAGCACTAGTGCTTTTAAATCCCGAAGCACCAGGTTCGGGGAAAGACAGCACCCGGGGTTTCACTTTGTCCATTGCGGCATTTACCAATCGCCATCATAAAATTATTCTTTTGGGGGCAGTACTGCTGACTGTGGTCAGTGCAATTGGCATTTCCAAGTTGGAAGTGAAAACCGATTCATCGATCACTTTAAAAGTGACACTGAAATTTACAAAGGAATGGAAATTATCGATCAACAGTTGGGTGGCACCACGCCTTTGAACATTGTGATGAATCCGGACCAAAAATATTTTGATTACCTTAAAGAAGCCGCGCAGGAGAAAGAAGAAACAGACTTTGACGATCCTTTTGCGGATGAAGGGGATACGGCTGAAGTGAATTTCTGGTTCAACTCGAATATGTTGGATCGGGTCGAAAAAATTCACGATTATTTAGAAAGTTTGCCGGAAGTGGGGAAGGTACAATCTATTTCAACATTGATTAAGGTTTTTACACAACTGGACAAGGGTAGAAAACCCGATGACTATGATCTGGTCCTTATTCGAAAACTCATGCCGGAAAATGTCAAAGACTCCTTGGTGAACCCCTATCTGTCGAAAGATGCCAACCAGATCCATATCACTATGAGGTTGATCGAATCGAACCCCAACTTGCGCCGTTCTGATCTTATCGAAAAAATTCGGCACCATCTGGTGGAAGAGTTACAGTTTGACCCCAAAACCATCAAGTTTACCGGAATGGTTGTGTTGTACAACAATATGTTGCAGAGTCTTTACCGGTCACAAATTCTTACTATCGGCGTGGTCTTTTTCGCTATCATGTTCATGTTCATGATTTTGTTCAAAAGCTTTTCCCTTGCGCTGATAGGAATTGTCCCTAATCTTCTGGCGGCAGGAACTGTGCTGAGCCTCATGGGCTGGTTGGGTATTCCACTCGACATGATGACCATCACCATTGCGGCTATTACCGTAGGAATAGCGGTGGATGATACAATCCATTATATCCATCGCTTTCAAACAGAATTTAAAGTGGATCAAAATTATCTGGCGACAATGGACCGCTGCCATGGAAGCATCGGCAAAGCCATGTACTATACTTCGGTGACCATCACTCTGGGTTTTTCGATTCTCGCTCTTTCCGATTTCATGCCCACCATCTATTTCGGATTACTGACAGGAGCAGCAATGATCATCGCCCTGATAGGGGCCCTCACCCTGCTTCCTCTCCTGATAGTCGTCTTCCGCCCTCTACCGGGCCACGCCCGGGGGGAATAGGGTCAATGCCCATAAAGCTAAAATAGATCGTTGATCCTTTAACTATAAGTTCGCCAGTATTTCCTCAAGGCGATCCTTGTCGCCTTAATAATTATTTTATTCAGAAGCTAAATGGGGCGCAGTATAAGGAATAGATCTATTGCTTTTGGCGGCTCGTCACTTGCCCGCGAGAAACGAATTGGAATGGCAATACCTTCCCGCCTTGAAGATTTAATTCGTCGATGATGAGTTGTTTTTTTTCAGGTGGGACAATGAAGGCCACGCAACCGCCGCCGCCTGCACCACAGACCTTTGCTGCCAGCGCTCCTTTTTTCAGTGCAGAACGAATCAGCTTTTCTATTTGTGGAGTGGTTATAGTGGGGGCCAATTGCTTGCGAGCTTTCCATTCTCTGGAAAAAATCGGGGCGATGCCAGAAATACGACCCTTTATTAATAGCTGATGCATTTCCAGAGCACAGTCGCGGATGGTGCCTAAATGACGGATCACTTTCTTATCCCCATCCAGGGCTTTTTTGGTGACCTCCCAGTTATTTATACCGGAGTTTCTTGGTTTCCCCGTATAGCATAAGACAATGTGTCGAGTGAGTTCTTTTGGTTTTACAGGAAGAGTTTTCGTATCAATGCCTAAAAATCCCGGGTTGACCGACCTGACCCCCCCATACATGGCGGAAAAATAATCCTGACTCCCTGCGGGGACACGGATCACCTGGGTTTCAATGTTCCTGGCAATCTCAATCGTCTCTTGCTTGTTAAATTTCTTACCTGTGAACTTGTTCAACGCACCATGCAAGGCAATGTTTAAGGCAGATGAACCCCCGATCCCCGAACCTTGCGGAGCCTGACAGCTCGTAGAGATTTCCAGTCCCGATTTTGGAGCATAAAATTTCAGCGTCCGAGTTATTAGCTCAAGGGGATGATTTTCTGGCAACGCGCTTAACGAAGAAAAGGAGTCTTCTAAATTCAAATCTCGGGAACGTAGAACGATTCGATTATCTTTTCGGGAAGATATCTCAACCGTAGCATATAGATCAATGGCTGCATTGAGGGTAGGGGCATTGCCAAAAAAAAGATGCAACGGCCAGATATCCAGAGTGCCTCCGGCCAAATCAATGCGGGTGGGTGCGGAACATTTTATCAAGAGGAGTTTGCCTTAATCCGCTAAAGGTTTTCAGAATCCTTATCCTGACTTGCCTCCAAGTCATTAACTTTCTTGCTCAATTTGGAAACCAAAGCATCGTAGGATTCGGTTTTGATGATTTTACTGAACTGCGAGCGGTAATTGCGAATCAAGCTCACTTCTTCTATTACGAAATCATAAACGGTCCACCTACCTCCTTCGTTGATCAGTTTGTAATCAACATCTATGGTGCCATCTTTACGGACGATTTGGGTTTTGACCAGCGCATAATTTCCCTTGATCTGTTCCCCAACATAATTGATGGTTTCGTCCTGGTAGTTTTCAATTTTAGTGGCATAGGAATTCTCAAGAAGCCTTTTGAACAATCCTGTAAATATTTCGCGTTCTTTATCGGTCCGGGCCTTATAGTTCTTTGCTAGAGAGCGCATGACCATCTGTTTGTAATTGAAACGATAACCTATCGTTTCTCGAAGTTTTTCTCTTCTTAAGGAAGGATTTTTCTTTAATTCTGCATCGGCGACTATTGCAAGAACCTTATCAATGGTCTGCTTCACGTCCGAGGTAATTTCTGATCCTGCGAACACCTCTCCTGCAAGACTAAAAAGAAAAAAGCAAAGAACGCTCGGTAAAATTTTTCTTATCATCACAAACCTCAAAAGTTGAATTCACTCTCTTTACTCGGCAACTTTATCAAATATGCTCCTTGCAATCAAGTATCGTGAATAAGCCAAAGTTTTGCTATTTAATCCCACAAAGTGGGTTTAATTCCCCGTGGCTTGCCACGCCTGTTAAATAAAAATATTTTTTGGATACCCCATCTGCTTGTGGCAGGGTCGTTCATTACAATAAATAAGCCTTTTTTCGTGAGGCCACGAATCTGTTTCTCACATGAGCCTCTATTTAAACCGCTAGGAAACATAAGCGGAATGCGAATTTTCAGACTGTTTTGTTGCTTCACCCGTTTGTGGCTGAATTTCATCGTTACCCTGGAAAACTATAAATTTAAACAAATTTTTTAAAATATTGACAAATTTCAGGCGATTTCATATAGTAGATACATCCCAAAATTTGGAGAAAGTCCAAATTATTCAATATTTTATGCCAAGGCCTGTCTGCTGTGAGACAAAACTTGTTGTTACGAAAAATATTCATTTTTATTGTTCTAATGAGCGGCATATTAGGCGGTTGCGGAACAGTTGACCTGAAAATCCGTAAAAATCTCGATCACCCCAATATACACCCCAGGACAGTAGCGATATTGCCTTTTACGCTTGCAGGCCCTACGCCGGAAGGCGTTCCCGTGCATAAATTATTTCGAGAATGTTTCTTTAATTATTTCAGCTATCTAGCCTATGTAGACATCCCACTGGAAACTGTGGACTCCAAACTACAGGCGGCTGGGATGAGAAAATTCAAAAAAGTTCTTGAGCTTAGTCCAGAAAGACTAAGAGATATTCTGGGTGTGGATGCAGTGATCAAAGGCCAGGTGCTCGATACCAGTAACTTTACAGGTGGAATTCACGCCGAGACATCTATTACTGCAAAAATCGTAATGCTCGATTTGAGAACTGGTGAGACACTTTGGGAGACTGAGCATAAAGAGAGCACCTATTCGGGAATCTTTTCTCCAACCGTCGTTGATATTATCCAGGATCAAATGGAGAATGTGAAAGTTCATCAGGTGCTTTATAAAACCGCCGAAATGTTTTCGCTCGGTATGATGAAAGAAATTCCTGACCCTGTCGGGGTCTGGCAAGAGAAAATTCGATTACCTCAAATCACAAGTATCGAAACAAATCTGAAGCCCAACCAGAAACTTCGGCCTAATGATCAAATATATGTGAACCTTAAAGGCGATCCAGGTCTAAAAGGTTCTTTTGGAATTGGAAGTGGAAGTCGAATATCCCGCTTAAGGAAATTGTCCCCGGTATGTATTCAGGCAGCTATATCGTGCAGGAAAAAGATGAAATCTCGAGTGCTCTTATAATTGGGACCTTAAAAAACTCACAGGGTCTGGCAGGTAAAAGATTTTATAAAAATGGAATGGCTCGAATAGAAAAATCATCTGATTTATGAAAAAAAAGCAATACAATAATTTTTTGCAAGGGTTGTTGATTGGATTCGTGGCTCTGTCCGTTTCCGCCTGCGCTAGCGATTTGCAGACAAAGGTTGCAGGCAACTTGATGGCTCTTTCTAAAAATCAGACCGTTGCTATTCTTCCTATCGAGACAAGCGATGCAGGACAAAAAGAAATGGCTGAAATGTTTCGTTTGGGATTGTATGCCAATCTCAAACAATCCAAATTCCAGTTGCTGGAACGCTATGTCGTTGATGGACTTTTGCGGCAGAACAAACTGACAGATCCGTCAAACTATTTAACGATCAACCCTATGCAGTTTGGAGAAATTTTGGGGGTGGACGCTATCGTTTTCAGTCGTATCAATAAAGTAGAACGATCCTATTTAATCGTACATTCCTCCATTGAACTGAGCGTTTCTGTTCAAATGGTAGATACCAGGAGCGGCGAGATTCTTTGGCGGGCAGAACAGACTGAGCAGGATTTCTCGGGAATCGGAAAAATTCCGACGGGAATCACCACCGCGATCCTCGCGCCGATCCAGTTCGTGACCAACAAGTTTAACCTTCGCCGCATGACTTCCAATATGGTGGACAAGCCGACCGCACTGATAAAGCGACCGGGTGAAGCCAGCAAGGAAAGTCAGTTCAAAGAACTGGTGATTGCAAAAAACGCCACCAGTGACTTGAAGAAAATTAAAGAGCTGCAACAACTCAAAGCCGAATGGCAACAGGCTTTGGTTCTGGATGAAGAATCAGAATTGTTTGATTTTGGTATGGAAGCACCCGAGGTTGCAGCCATACCTGCAAGTATTCCAGTCGAGCAAAATATAAAGAACACCCCTATATCTGTCAAAGAAAGCAAGCGAGTGGAATCTGAAATGAGTCCTCTGTCTGGGGAAAATGAAATCAAGCGATCTCAATCGGTAGAACCTATTCCAATGAATTCCTTGCGAGCTACCATTGCTGAACCCAAAATAGTAATAGAATATAAAGAGAAAGAAGTCCCACCGGCAACCCAATCAAACTCTGTGATCAGGCAGCCTGAACCTGGCAAACCGCTGCTATACACTATTCAGGTTGGCGCATATAAAACCAAAGCCTATGCAAAGAAGCTGGAACAATCTCTTAAGAGAAAAGGTTATGATGCCTTCGTCACCCGTAGCGCAAAAAAAATCTATCGCGTTCAGATAGACCGGTTTAACAGCAAAGAAGATGCTGTCAAATTTGCCCAACGAATCCAGACCAAAGAAAAGTTGAAAAACTTCGTGACCCGTTTTTCCGGGGTTTAAAATTAGTTCTTCATCTGGGATTTTATTTTTTTAAATACCCATCCAGCAGGTCAAAAACTTTTAAAATTTCATCTTCACTGTTATAAAAATGTGGAGAAAAACGCACCAGTCCATCGCGTACCGTAAGTTTTACTTTGTTTTTCAGCATATATGAATAGAGAGGGCCGATATCTTTATCCAAGGTGAACGAAATATTTCCAGAACGTTCTTCTAAAAAGGTGGAGCTGTAAATTTTAATATCCCGCCGGTTCAATTCAGTAATTATGCAATCACCCAGATGCATCACACGCTTTTCGATATTGTCGATGCCTGTCTCAAGCAGTAAATCCAGCGCGGCACCAAAAGCATGAATGCTCATCGTGTTGGGAGTTCCCTCTTCAAATTTTTTTGCATCTTTTTTGAGAGTAAAATCATAGTCCATGAAATTCTCTGCATTGACCACGTTGCTCCAACCCATTGTCACCGGGCGGATTTTGTCCCCCACCTCTTTTGATATGTAAAATCCGCCAAGACCTTCAACACTTAGCATCCATTTATGACCATCCGCTGAAAGGAAATCTATACCGTCTTTTTTAACATCCATAGGTAAGACACCAAGACTCTGAATGGCATCAACAAAAAACAGAACTCCTTTTTCTTTGCAAAAGGTGCCTATGCGATTGAGGTCGCTTCGAAATCCGCTGTTGCATTCTACTGAGCTGATAGAGAGTATCCGTGTCCTGCTGTCGACCTGTTTTATAAGGTCATCGAAAAGAACTCGCCCTTCAATGGACTTCACCATGCGCGTTTCAATACCTCTTTGTTTCAAGTTCCACCAGGGATAGACGTTGGCGGGGAACTCGATATCAGGGATGACAACATTGTCGCCCGGTTGCCAGTCGAAGCCATTCGCAACAATAGAGATTCCTTCCGAAGTGTTTTTAACGAAAGCCACTTCATCTATATCGGCGTTGATGAGTTGTGCGAATTTTTTTCGGGTGCGTTCCAACTCCAGTATCCAGGTTTCGTAATGAACCGTGCCAAAAAGAGTGGCATCATCGACAAAAGCAGTGACCTTCTTTCGCACTCGTTCCGGTAAAGGTGCAACTCTGGCATGATCGAAAAAAATGATCTCATTCGTTACAGGAAATTCTTTTCTTATATTTTCTATATTCATTTATGAAATTTAAAACAAAAAAGTGAAAGGGGAATATTAGGGGAGAGTCTTTGTTGTTCATTAGCACCCTTTTTTCCTGATGCTTTATTCTTTGTCAAGCTGATCAAGGTCACTTAAAAAGGCGGCAATGTTTTTGTGTCGACTTAAAATTTTAGCCCTAACTCTTTGCTCATCAACTCTGATAATTCCTTGTGGAACCCAATTTTCCGAATAACCCAATTCCTTAACAAACAACGAAAGGTTGATATTTATTCTTTTTATATCTTTTAAAAAATATATCAATTCCCAGTTTTCGCCTACTTTCCAAATTTCTCTACCAAGCCCTCGACAGTTAACCTTGTACATCACAATACCTTTATATTGAAATTGCGAAGTATTATTAGGTTTAAATAGCACAATATCCGTTGGTTTCATCACTTCAAAGTAGCTCTGAGACCCTGACTTCATAGCAAAGCAATTAAATTCTTCTTCCCCTTGAGCTTCTCTTTGGAGTCTGTCAAAGCTGCTCAAAGACAAGTGTTTTTTTAAGATATGAAGAGGGACTGGTCTCTTGATTGAATCTTCTATATTTTCTTTACTTCCTGGAGCTAAAAAAAGATTTCTCATATTATGTTATCTCCACTGTTCTTCTATTGATCTCTATTCAACTATCTGAGTTCAATTAATTCTGTCCTGACCTATTTAGTCCAGCGTCACGCTGGCCGCACGGAGGATGGAACGGAATCCGTATTTTTTGCGTATCCGGTCAATGCCCTGATAAAGCTGGTTCCAGCGTTCGCCATCTTTCAGGTCGAACAAATCTTCCTGCCGATAAGGATGCGCCGTAAGAGAAGAAAGAGAAACTCCGATCAGGCGCACCTGCGTCCTGTCGTCAAAAAGTTTGCGAAATAATTTTGTCGCCGTCTTTAAAAGCGTGTGATCCGCCGCTGTTGGCCAGCCCAAAGTTTGAGAACGAGTCACCGTCTTAAAATCAGAGTATCTTAGCTTTAACGTAACCGTTCTGGCAAACAATCCATTACTCCGAAGTTGCGCTGTGGTTTTTTCTGTCAGATAACTGAGTGTCGACTCGAGAAACAATGGGTTCATGGAATCCGTAGCGAAAGTCGTTTCTCGACTGATCGAACGCGGGTCTTCGATTTCTGCGTTGACCGGACTGTTGCTGATCCCCCTTGCTTTGCGGTAAAGTGATGCCCCCCATTTGCCATAAGTCTCTTCCAATAATTCCAGTGGAAGACGGGAAAGATCGGCAACTGATTTGACACCCATGCGGTTCAACTTGGCACAGCCTTTGGGGCCAATTCCCGGGATGCGTTTTATAGGAAGCGGCGCGAGGAACTGTTGTTCCTTACCTGGCGCGATCCACAACATGCCGTTTGGTTTGCAATAAGCCGAAGCGATTTTTGCCATGAGCTTGTTTGTGGCAATGCCAATGGAAGCATTGAGTCCGAGTCGATCGCGTATCTCGTTACGAATTCTTTCGGCTGTGCTTAGAACTGGTCCGTGTAATTTTCCACATCCTGTTAAATCGACAAATGCCTCGTCGAGGGACATCGGTTCAACCAGGGGAGAATAACTTCTGAGAATCTCGAACACCTTGGCCGAATATTCGCTGTAGAGTCGGTGCGAACCGCGTAAAAAAATAGCGTGCGGACAAAGTTGCTTCGCTCTCGTAATCGGCATGGCAGAATGAATGCCAAATTTCCTCGCCGCATAGGATGCCGCAGCAACCACTCCCCGGCTATCGATGTCTCCTCCAACGATAACGGGCTTATCTTTTAAAGATGGGTCGAGCACTTCTTCGACAGACACAAAAAACGCATCCATATCTACATGTAAAATTTCGTTCAATTCAACCTCTTGTTTATCGGTGGTTGATTATTTAGTGAATTTCCTCAAGACGCTGATGACCACGCCCTGGATGGAGAAGTCGCCTTCGCGAACAAAAATGGGTTTCATATCCGGGTTCGCAGGTTGCAATCGTATCCGACCGTTTTCGCGATAAAACCGTTTCAAAGTTGCGCGATCGTTATCGATCAACGCCACCACCGTTTCTCCGTTTTCCGCCACGTTACGTTTTTCTACGATAACGTAGTCTCCGCTCTGGATATGGTCGTCGATCTTTGAATTGCCTTTGACACGCAAGACAAAAACATCTTTGTCGCCGCCATCGGGCAACAGGTCGATCACTTCGCGTTGATCGAGAGCTTCTATAGGCTTGCCTGCAGCGATTTCTCCCAGTAGAGGATAGGAGAAGGCATTGCCCGACTCGGGTACCACTTCAATGGCACGGCTCAGGTTCTGCTGTTTACGGATCAATCCCTTCTCTTCCAGATGCGAAAGGTGTTTGTGCACCGTGGCTGGAGAGCTGAGTCCAAACTGTTTGCCTATCTCGGCGATGCTGGGCGCATACCCTCGGCTACGAATATGATCCTTCAGATACTCATAGATTTCCCGCTGACGCTTGGTGAGATGCATAATCTTAATCTCCGTTTACTTATGTCTCCATGCTAGGCGAAAATTAAACGAAAATCAAGCGGAGAACCGCCGCAGGTAACGGGTCTATTCCCAAAAAGCTAAGAGAAGCCGTCAAGCCCTTTGATGTAGGTCTGCCAATATTCCTTTAGGCGTATCCTTGTTGCCTCCCACACATGTGGGTGATAGGCTTGACGGTATGGGAGATCAACTGAAGATTTTATTTTTGTGCACAGGTAACTCTTGTCGCAGTCAGATGGCGGAAGGCTGGGCGCGGCATTTGAAGAGCGATGTTATTCAGGCATTTTCGGCTGGGCTCGAAGCGCATGGTCTCAACCCCAACGCGGTGAAAGTAATGCAGGAAGAGGGAGTGGACATTACCGAGCAGAAGTCGCAGCGCGTGGAAGAGGTGGAAACGATTCCATTTGATATTGTGGTCACTGTCTGTGGGCATGCGGATGAGAACTGCCCGGTTTTTTCCTGCGCTACTACTGTTGTTCATCACGGATTCGATGACCCTCCCAAACTGGCACAAACGGCAAAGACAGATGAAGAAGCGTTGATGCATTACCGCAGAGTTCGCGATGAGATTCGAGCTTTTATAGAAACCCTGCCAGAAGGATTGCATCGATCATGAAATGGTTTGTGATAAAAATTATTTTCCTTCTCTCCCTTGCCATGTTTGTGAACTACTCAATAGGAGAAGGTGCAACACGGATTGTCGTAGTGGGTGATACTGGAACTGGCGAAAGGGCATATGCCCCCGGTTTTATGGCGGTGCAAAAAGCCATGCGCGAAAAAAAGGCTGATGTCTTACTGCATCTTGGTGACTTTGTTTATCAGCCCGAGTTTTTTCCTCAATCCTGCCCGGATCGATATATTAAAGAAATCAAAGAGACTCTTTCCGATCCTTACCCGATAAAATTATTTGTAGCGGGGGATAACGACTTGCCACCAAAAAAATGGAAGCCTAAAGCTTCCGGCTGTTGGGATAAAATTGATCCTCTCGATTCTGGGTTCGACACATCGGGTCTTCCTTCCCCTCGTGCTATGGAAGGAACGCGGGTGGTTGGCAATGCGTTGATCGGGGTTATCAACAACTATCCCTGGCAAGACCCGACTCCCTGGCTTGCGCCCCGCATCAAGAAAGCCAGAGAAAAAGGCATGTGGATCATTCTCGCTGTCCACGAACCGGCGATCACCACAGCCTGGTACCTCGACAAGCGTGATACGGTTCTTAAACAATTAAATGCCCTAAAACCCGATCTGGTCCTGGCTGGCAATCAGCATTCTTACGAACGATTTCACCCAATGAGCCAGACTGAAAAAGGTGCGCTCAAGATCGTAAAATCTGTTTCGGGAAAATATCGTAGCGGTGATGGAACAATACACATTGTCTCAGGTGGAGGGGGTGCGACATTCAAACCATTTTCCGACCAGCAAAATAAAGGTAAACGTACTGCACCGAAAGATGTGTTTGATGCAATAGCCAATAGAGCGTTGATGAATCACTTCATCACTTTGGATGTTTCAAAGGAAAAACTGGAAGGTACTGTTTGGCGCGTGTGTGTTCAAGATGATCCAGATGATGAATGGGATCCTAGATGGAAGGCAGGGAAAAAGTTTTGGCAATCCATTCCATTGGAATGCGATGGCAAGCCGGAAGGTGTTAGCGTTTACGAAACGTTCCGCTTTTCGAGGCAATAAAAATCCCTCTTTAGATTGTATGAAAACCTAAAGAGGGAGATGAGTCAGTTTTTTCCGTTTGATTCGGCGAGAATGGCTTCAATTTCATCGCAGGTCTTTTTAACATCCTGAGCGGATTTATCCAGCGCTGCCTTTTCTTCTTCCGTCATTTTTAGTTCGATAACTTTTTCAATTCCGTGAATGCCCATCATAACAGGCACACCAAAGAAAATTCCGCTCCAGCCATATTCTCCTTCGAGATAAGCGGTGCATGGGAGAATGCGACGTTTGTCTTGCAAAATGGCTTCTATCATTTTCACAACCGAAGCACCAGGAGCATAAAAGGCACTGCCTGTTTTTAAAAGAGAAACAATTTCTGCGCCGCCTTTTCGTGTGCGTTCTACCACTCGCTCAATCTGCTCGGGGGTCATCAATTCAGTGATTGATATCCCGGAAACCGAAGTGTAACGGGGGAGAGGCACCATGGAATCGCCATGTCCGCCAAGAACCATTGCATCGACATCAACCAGAGAACAACCCAGCTCCAGCGAAACAAATGTCCGCAAACGCGCCGAATCAAGCACACCCGCCATACCTATGATTTTATTCTTTGGCAGGTTGCCGGTTTTCTTTGCCATGTAAACCATCGCATCGAGAGGGTTTGACACAACGATAACGATGGGGTCGCGGGAGTGCGCCATAATCTGCTCGGTCACCGATTGTACAATTTTGGCATTGGTGGTGAGAAGGTCTTCGCGACTCATCCCTGGCTTGCGAGGCAAGCCTGCGGTGATGACCACGATATCTGAATCTGCTGTATCCTTATAGTCGTTGGTTCCCGTTATCAGGCTATCGAACACCTGCAGACAGCTTGACTCCTGTAAATCCAATGCTTTTCCCTGTGGGACTCCTTCAACAATATCGATGATCACTACATCGCCGAGGTTTTTATATGCGGCGAGCTGGGCGACGGTTGCTCCAACTTGGCCCGCACCGACGACTGTGATTTTTTTCCTTGCGCTTGACATAGCAGTTCCTCAAATGAAAGCAAACCTGAACTCGGTTTGACTTGTTATTCGCCGAGGTTTTTATTGGAACCCCTCGGGTTCCAAAAACTCCAACGTGTCCAGCGGTTGATTAATTCAAGCTGTCCAATATTGAATTGAAAGTTGCACTACGACGCATCGCCTTTGCGACTTTTTCCGGATCGGTTCGGAAATAGCCGCCGATATCCATGGCTTGCCCGCTGTTCGCTTTCAATTCATTAATAATGGTATCCAGTTTGGCTTCAAGTTGTTCAGCGATGGGGGTAAACTTTGCTTTAAGGTCTGCATCGCCATCTTGAGCTGCCAGCTCTTTCGCCCAGAATAGTGTTTCGTAAACATGAGTGCCTGCGTTATCTAAATCGCCTACACTACGACCGGGAGATTTTTTGTTTTCCATTAATTTTCCGGTAGCTCTATCCAATGTCTCGGCCAGCACCTGCGCCTTGGCATTTCCTTTAACCTGACTTAAATGCGCCAGAGATTCTGAAAGTGCTAGAAACTCACCCAGAGATTCCCACCGCAAGTGACCTTCTTTAACAAACTGCTGAACATGCTTGGGGGCCGAGCCACCCGCACCGGTCTCGAAAAGTCCGCCACCTTCAATCAGGGGAACGATGGATAGCATTTTCGCACTGGTTCCCAGCTCAAGAATCGGGAATAAGTCGGTCAAATAATCACGCAATACATTTCCCGTTGCACTAATCGTGTCTTTTCCCTCTTTCGCACGTTTAAGTGCGTGACCCATAGCTTCAATAGGAGCCATGATCGAAATATCCAGACCGTTGGTATCGTGATCTTTTAAATAGGTATTCACTTTTTCAATCATGTTGGCATCGTGCGCCCGATTTTTATCGAGCCAGAAAACAACTGGGGTTTCAGACAACCGAGCTCGTTTGACAGCGAGCTTGACCCAGTCTTGAATCGGAATATCCTTAACCTGGCAAGCGCGGAATATATCGCCTTCTTCGACGGCAATTTCATGCAGGGTGCTACCCGCACCGTCAAGGACGCGAACCGTACCGTTGCCGGACATTTCAAAAGTTTTGTCATGTGATCCATATTCCTCGGCTTTTTGTGCCATGAGGCCAACATTGGGAACCGTTCCCATGGTGGTTGGGTCGAATTCGCCATTCTCTCTACAAAAATCAATCGCAGATTGATAAATACCTGCGTAGCTATTGTCAGGAATCATTGCCAGAGTATCGGCTTCTTTTCCAGCAGGGTCCCACATTTTCCCAGAGGCACGGATGGAAGCAGCCATTGAAGCATCTATAATGATGTCACTGGGAACATGGAAATTGGTAATGCCTTTATCCGAGTCTACCATTGCGATTTCGGGACCATTTTTGATGCAGGTTTGAATATCTGCTTCAATTTCTGCCTTTTGATCTGCAGGCAAGTCTTTAGTCTTTGCATAAACATCACCCAAACCATTATTTGCATTAACGCCGAGTTCTTTAAACAATTTTTCATGCTTGGTGAAAACGTCTTCGAAGAAAACCGTCACGCCATGACCAAAAATGATGGGGTCTGAAACCTTCATCATCGTAGCCTTCATATGAAGAGATAATAGAACACCTTGCTTTTTCGCGTCGGCAATGGAGTCCTTAATAAAGCTACGTAGAGCTGTGCGGCTCATCTTGGTCGCGTCTACTAAATCGCCTGCACCCATGGCAATGCCGTCTTTGAGTACGGTGGTATTTCCATCGGCACCAACAAACTCAATTTTGCCTTTTCCAGCAGCTTGTTCAGAAATGACAACAGACTTTTCATTGGAATAGAAATCTCCACTCGCCATATGAGCGACATTGGTTTTAGAGTCTTTTGACCATTTACCCATTTTATGCGGATTGCTTTTTGCGTAATTTTTAACGGAAACAGACGCTCTGCGATCGGAGTTTCCTTGTCGTAGAACCGGGTTTACTGCGCTTCCTTTAACCTTGTCATACTTTGCTTTTATCTCTTTTTCCTCATCCGTTTTTGGGTCTTCCGGGAAGTCCGGCAAGTTGTAACCCTGGGATTGGAGTTCTGCAATCGCAGCTTGAATCTGAGGATTCGAAGCACTGATATTGGGTAGCTTGATGATATTCGCATCGGGCTTCATAACCATCTCACCCAGAAGTGCAAGGTCATCCGGTTGTTGTTGTTCTGGTTTTAATCTGTCTGGGAATTGTGAAATGATTCGACCTGCAAGTGAAATATCTTTGGTGCCAACTTTTACGCCTGCTACTCCAGTAAAGGCTTGGATAATTGGTAAAAAAGAACCACTTGCTAATTGGGGAGCTTCATCAACTTTGGTGTAGATAATATCTGGTTGTTCGGACATCGATTTGACCTCTAAGTTAAGACTTTAAATAGATTATTAATAATATTTCAAAACGGTAGAAAAAACCCGGGAAGTTCAATCCAATATGTCAATTGCAAGAAGGGGTTAAGCTAAAATATTACCCTGATATTGTCAAGCAAATTTGGGTTGAAAAAATGAACTGCTTGGAATTACGAAACCGGCTATTGGGCAGAGTTTTTGTGTTCTTGCGGGATTACTGGATTCTTCAATGGATAACGACTATTAAAACAATGCGAATTAGGGTTTTTACTAACACTCCAAGTCTGACCTGTCAGGTCGTTGAACTTGTATTTTGCGAATAATTCTTTATTCTCTATTTAACAATCATAAATAATCCGATCCCTAAATTTAATGATTACACCCGATTATCGACTGGCAATTGATTTCAGCAACATCCAGGAAATTCCCCAAGACCCTAGGGAACGTTTGCCTTATTTCAATTCGCTCAAAGAATTGATTCAATCTGAAAAAGAGAAGATCAAGGCCTGGCACCGTTCTGGAGCCGGTGGGCGGGAAGTGATTCAGTCCTATACCAGTTTGATCGATGAGGTGATCCGGCATGTCATTCTTTCCATGATCCGACTGGAAAAATATCAATCCGCTCCGGTGCTTGAAGATTTTTCCCTGGTCGCAGTCGGCGGTTATGGAAGAGGAGAGCTCAATCCACTTTCCGACATTGATTTGCTTTTCCTGCTCCCTGAGAGGCCAAAACCCCTTACTGATATGTTTATACAGGATGCATTGTCTGTGTTTTGGGGATTTGGCATGGAAATCGGTCACAGTTCCCGCACTATCAAAGAATGTGTAAACTTGGCTAAAGAAGACCTGACCATCAAAACGTCCATGATCGAAACCCGGTTCTTGATTGGCGATCAGATTATCTATGGCCGTTTTACAACGTCCATCAACAAAAAGGTCCTGCAAAAAGGCATCAAAAAGTTTTTGAATTCAAAATTGAAAGAGAAGTACACACGCTATGGAAATGAAGAAGGGGTTGTCTGTCACCCGGAACCGGATATCAAAAATGGTCCCGGCGGCTTGAGAGATTATCATAATGCCCTTTGGGCAACGGCGGTTCGGTTCGGAGTCCATTCTTTCAGGGAAATTGGCGACACTCAGAATATTTCTCCACAGGAAATCGAGTCGCTATACAACTCGGTGGACTTTTCCCTGCGGGTTCGTAATGAACTGCATTACCTGACAGAAAAAAAGACCGATGTTTTGTCTCGCGATATTCAGAAAGACCTTGCCACCCATCTGGGTTACCACGCTTCTTTTGACGGGCAACCAGTGGAAGACTTTATGCGCGATTATTATCTGCACGCCACTAACATCTACAACTTCTCTGAAAACCTTTTCGAACATTGTCTGCAGGCCCGGCAATCTTTTATGCGGGTTCTTTCCGATCTAACAAAAAAATCTTTGGGGAATGGGTTCAGCATTTCCGGCTCAACCCTGGTTTATGACGGAGACCCGAAAAAGGATTTTAAAAAAGACAAATCCCTCGTGCTGACAGCCTTGGAGTTTTGCCGCAAACACCCCGTTTTGCCCGACTATCAGTTACGAAGACAATTAAGGTTGCACAAAAAACTCATCAGCGCGGAGCATATGAAAGGAGAAGAGATTAGAAACTTTCTTTTCTCTATCCTCGGCGACAGCGATTCGGAGAAAACTCTGAGGCTGATGCACGAAACAGAAATATTAGAGCAGGTATTGCCAGAATTCGGACTGGCGCATT
>JAESTE010000075.1 GCA_016763735.1 Nitrospinaceae bacterium
GATCGCCGCGCCGCTTTGCGGCTCGCGAAGACGTGCGGAGGTGTTATGCAAAGCTCTCCCCTGATAGGGGAGACAATACTGATAAACTATAGTAAAAAGCCTACCGATCATTTTTTGCTTTACGGGCACCGACCTATGGGCCCCACGCCGAGTGGTTAGAATTCTTCATCATCAGGGTCGTCGTCTTCCATGGCGGCATCGACTTCGTCTTGTTCTGCTTTATCCATCAACTCTTTAATTCGATCATACCCGGCCGCGAGTTTTTGAATGTTCATCAACATGTTTATGAGCTCTGCGTCCTTACATTCGCGCATTCCGGCGACCAGAGCACCACGTTCATCCTCATCATATTTCTCATCCCATTTGTCAAAAGCTGCCATTATCTTATTTCTGCAGTGAAGTATGTCGTAAAAAAAACTTTGAATCTCAATTTTTGCCATAATGTTCCATCCATCAAACCAGGTCAAACCTGGAAAAAATTAATAAAAAACCTTTGCCCTTATAGAAGCCTGATATTATTATAAGGTATCTTGTTTTTAAACCCGTAAATTATACTACAACATTCCAATCTAAATTAACTCATCATGGCAAACGAAGAACGATTTAAAGATAACGAAGACGGCACAATATCGGACGCTCGCTACAACCTTATGTGGATAAAAGAAGACAGCTACCAAATGCGTAAAAAATGGTGCGCATGGAAAGGTGCCAATAATTTTACTGCATGGCTGAACGAACAAAAATTTGCAGGACACGAAGACTGGCGGCTTCCCAAAAGCCAGGAATGCCGGAACCTTTATGACCACGAAAGTAAGAACTCGGATTTCAATGGAGACATCGTCCATATCGATTTCAAGTTCCCGGAAGGTTGCGGCTCGAACTATTGGTGCCAGGAAGAAACAGGGATCAATGCGATGGCCTATAATTTTTATAGCGACCGCGCTTACCAGGTTCGCAAAAAAGCCAAAGATGAAGATAATATGTGCTGTCGTGCTGTTCGCACTGCGGGCCCAGTTGTTAAAAGAAGCGGACGGTTATCCAGCACAGGTAGAACCCGAACGGGACTTTAAAATTTAACGAATCCAATCAGGCGTTTACGGAAGAAGAAGAATAATCACCCCACCCTCTCTCTATGGCTCATCATCGAGCAACATTTGCTGAAATAAATTTGAAGGCATTTAAACACAACCTTCAAAACCTGAAAAAGATCACAGAACCGGCTACCGGTTTAGGTCCGGCTACCGGCATCATGGCTGTTATCAAAGCCGATGCTTACGGACACGGCGCCCTCCCCTGCGCAAAAGCCGCAGTTGATTCAGGAGTAGACTATCTCGGCGCGGGCATCATCGAAGAAGGAATCGAGCTGAGAGAAAATGGTATCACCAGGCCCATCCTCATCCTTGGAAGCATCTTTCCCGATGAAGTAGTAGATTTAGTTCGCCATAACCTTGCAACCATTCTATGCACGCCACATTAGCTCAGACACTTGCGAAAGAAGCAGAGAAGCAGGGAAAAACTGTGAACGTGCATATCAAAGTGGATACGGGAATGAACCGACTCGGAGTTCTTCCTGAAAATCTGTTGTCACTGGTTGAAACCATCAGCAACTTGCCGACCTTAAAGTTAGAAGCTTTATCAACCCATTTTTCCTCCGCAGATGATGAAGACACATCCATCACTACGCAGCAAATTGATTTATTCCAGAAAACACTTACTGAATTACAAAAGGCAGGAGTAACAATGCCACCTCTTACTCATCTAGCCAACACTTCCGCCTTACTCCGGTTTCCCGAGAGCCGATCGAAAATGGTACGACCAGGACTTATTCTATACGGAGCCTTACCCTCGCCTGTTTTGAATTCTGTCGTGCAAGATATTTGTCAAAAAGAAAACCTGCAAAATTTTCAACCGGTCATGCAGTGGAAAAGCAAAATCATACTCCTAAAACCCGTACAAAAAGGTCAGCCCCTTAGCTATTCCAGAAAACACTTCACTCAAAGGGACAGCGTCATTGCCACACTCCCCATAGGCTACGCAGATGGGTTGAATAGAAACCTATCGAACAACATGGAAGTTTTGGTTAAAGGCAAACGGGCTCCCCAGGTCGGAACCATTTGCATGGACATGATACTCATTGATGTCACCGAAGTTCCTGATGTTCAGATGGGAGACGAAGTGGTTATTTTTGGCAAACAGGGTGAGGAAGAAATTTCAGTAGAAGAGTTGGCGAAGAAAAGTAATACCATTCCTTACGAGATTCTATGCAATGTTGGCAAGCGGGTTCCACGGGTCTATCAAGGCTGATCCCTATTCTAATATTTTAAAATCTGCTAATTTTGCAATCTGATTTTGTCGACACCAGTCGCGAATTCCCTGCACAACTTTCACTGTCACTGTCGGGTCAATAAAGTTTGCAGTACCAATCTGTACCGCTTTAGCTCCTACCATTAAAAACTCTAGAGCATCTTCGCTGTTTGCTATTCCACCTATCCCGATAACAGGAATCTTTACAGCCCGCACCGTCTGATAGACAAGATTCAGAGCCAGCGGCTTGATGGCCGGCCCCGAAAGCCCTCCTGTCCGGTTTGCCAGGTAGGGTTTTCCCGATTCGAGGTCGAGTTTCATTCCCACGAAAGTATTGCAAACCGACAGAGCATCTGCACCTGCATCTTCGGCAGCCTTCGCTAGCACAGTTATATCCGTCACATTCGGAGATAACTTAACGATCAGAAATTTGTTGGTTGCCTTGCGAGTCGATTCCACTACTTGTCGTAACACCGCCGGGTCGGAGCTAAACTGCAATCCGCCTTCCTCAACGTTGGGACAAGAAACATTCATTTCCAACGCATCAATCCGTTCTTCTTTGGATAAGGCTGAAGCCATTTCCACATATTGCTGAACCGTGTCCCCGAAAAAATTTACAATGATTCGTGTCTTATAATTTTTCAGTTGCGGTAGTTTGTCCGACAAAAAAGCCTGTAGGCCAATATTCTCCAGTCCAATGGCATTGAGCATTCCCGAAGCAGTTTCAATAACACGGGGAACCGGGTTCCCAACTTTTGGCTTGATCGAAAGTCCCTTTGTGGAAAAACCACCCAGGTCGTTCAAGTCCAAAAAATCCTTGTATTCAAGTCCATAGCCAAACGTGCCTGAAGCAGCGATTACCGGATTGTCGAGAACCAGTTTCCCAAGGTCTACTGTCAGGTCAATCTTCGCCATATCTTATTGACATTTAAGGGGTTATCAGATATATTTTCTAGTGATGCGGATAGAATTGATGCAAGTTGTATCAAGATCATATCCTAACACCACTATATTTAAAACAACGAATTTTCAACCAAAACTATCAGGGGCAAGCCCAATCATGATGGACACGAAAGAGCAATCATCTTTTACGGAATTCGAACACCTCCCAGAAGAGACCAAAAAATATAACAAACATATCGATGATCTAATTGAAAATGCTGAAATAGAAGCGGAGATGGAAGCGGAAAAGAAAATTCGTTCAAAAAATTCTCGAGTTTTTTCAATATCCCTGTTCGGTTTTGGCCTACTAGCCCTGGTATACATGCAAGTAAATGGTCTAAAAACACCCGAAGCACCTGCTCCAGTAACTAAGCAGATAGAATCTGCCGAAGACAAGCTTGCGAAACAGGTACCGATTGTCGAAGACGGGAGTTCAAACATTCCTGTCCCCGAACTCAAAAATATTGTTGCGCCTGCAGAAATAAAGCTGAAGGAAAAGTCACCATCCACCCGAAAGCCAAAAACTTCTTCCCAAGCTCAGAAGAAGACAATAAAATCTACCATCAAACCTAAAGCGAAAATTAAAACCATATCTCCAACCAACACTCGCTTTTTTGTACAAACCGGAGCTTTCTCTTCAAAGAAAAACGCCGAAGTCTCAATGAAAAAATTACAGGCAAAAGGTTTTTCACCATTGACCCATGTTGTGTCGAAAGGCAAAACCAAAACTTATCTTGTACAGCTTGGTGTTTTCCCAAATAGGGAAAAAGCAAAACTGGCTCAAGAAAAGCTAGCGCGCGCGGGTTACCCTAAAACAATCATCAAGTAACCAACTGCATTCTTTTCCCATCATAACGATGATGTTATGATGCCCTCCTGTTTGTGTTTTCTTTCTCAAGGGATTAATAAACTTTGCTGGATTTAGTGGAAATTGTAGCAGGACTGGCTCTACTCTTTTATGGTGGGGACTTCCTGGTAACGGGTAGCACGCGTCTTGCCCGATTTTTAAAAATTAGTCCATTCGTAGTTGGTGCTACCGTTATTGCGTTTGGAACGTCTGCACCAGAGCTCGCCGTAGCTATCCTCGCCGCATTAGATGCAGCCCCAGAGTTGGCAATGGGAAACGTAATTGGCAGCAACATCGCCAACATTGGGCTGGTTCTTGGCATAACAGCCATGATTGCCCCTATCGTCATCGCCTCGAAAAGGTTCAACCGTGAGTATCCTCCCTTTCTCCTCGCCGCCTTTTTGATTTTGTTTTTAGCGTGGGATCTTAAAATTCACCGCCTGGAAGGAATCATAATGGTATCTCTTCTTGCACTGTATGTCTGGAGATCATTCAGTCATAAAGAGGACATACCATCCGAGCTAGAAGATGAAGCGCACCTGCTACCGGGTAAAGATCCCGCGTTTCAAGTACTGCTAATAATAGGAGGGCTCGTCGCTTTGGTAGGGGGAGCAAAGCTTCTTGTTTCTGGCGGAGTCTCAATAGCCAGGAATATCGGGATCAGCGAATGGTTCATTGGAATCACCATTGTCGCTATTGGAACCAGCCTTCCAGAAATTGTTTCATCCATTATGGCCGCCAAACGGGGACATGGAGAAATGGCAATCGGCAATATTTTTGGAAGCAATATTTTCAACATTCTGATGGTGCTGGGTGTTACTTCCTTAATACACCCCCTAAATATAAACGAACCCATTCATCCAGACCTGATCATCGCAACTGGAATCACCGGTCTATTACTTGCCTTAATTGTATTCGGGAAGTATTCATTGGGAAAGATAAGCGGGGTAACTTTGCTGGCAACTTATTTTCTTTATATAACTCTTAAAGGGATGGGTATCCTTTAGAATCAGGCGGAAGGTTTTTTAGGCTTTACGTTCTTGAACTTCCAAAGCTGTTGCTTGTAATAAGGGTCGTTCGGGACTAAATTCAAAGCCTCTTTTATTTTCGCAATTGCCTCATCACTTTTCCCCTGCACATAATAAATTTCAGACA
>JAESTE010000076.1 GCA_016763735.1 Nitrospinaceae bacterium
AAATAAATGTTTATTTTTTTAACAGAGCCTAAACAGCCCTTTCATAACCTTTTATATAAGACAACTTATCCCCTTTTAAAGGCCTATGTCAAGACAAAAGGCCTTTATTTTTTGAGAGTTACGCTTCAATAATTTTACGGGATAATCCTTATTTTATACTTTTTGCCTCAGCAACACCAGAGTTTTCACACTCCCTGAGAGGCTCCTCCTGGCGCAATTACCTCTTATCGACCTCATCCTTCAATTTTTCCATAGCGCGAATCGCTTCCATGATCGGTTCCGGGTCTCCCAGGTCGCGGGCAATTTCTCTGGCATCTTGCAGATACTTATCAAACTCATCAAATCGTCCAACAAGTATTTGCATTCTGGCCACGGTCATATTGAACTGGATTAAACTCGACCAACTGTTGGTCTCCTTGAAACATATCGCCGCCTGCGTAAAATATTTTTCTGCATCATCATATTTTGCATCTTTAAACTTAAGATTGCCCAAATACGTCAAGTCTTGACCTGCCCCTTTCGGGTCATTCACCTCTTGAGTCAGTTTCAGGGCCTTTAAATATAGCTCTTCGGCTTCTTTTCTTTTTCCATTGCTGAATGCCAGGTTACCGAGATTTCGGTGATCTTCAGCGAATTCTTTTTTGTCATTCAGCTTGTTCGAAATCTCAAATGATCTCTGAAAATTCTCGCTGGCTTTTTCTCGGTACCCTCTTTCCATATTAAACTTTCCAAGACTTCTAAGATCCGCACAAATCTCCCTTGGGTCGTTGATCTTTTCAGATGTCTCGAGAGCCTTATGATAAAACTTATCCTGATTGGCTCTTTCCTTCATCTCAATATATATTTTCGTCAACACCCGACTGTCCGACAAAGTATTGCGGTTATCTTTAATTTCCTCTGCAATAGCAAAAGATTTCAGCGCATATTTCTCCGCATTTTTCCAATCTTCCTTTTGCAAATAAAGGTTGTACTGGTTCCGGTTATCTTCTGCCATTTCGGGTTTATTATCCGCGTCGGTGTTCAATTTCAACGCTTCCAGATAATTTTTCTCTGCACCCGCCCAGTCTTTTTTCTGCAAACTAATATTGCCAAGATTTCGATAATCTGCAACAAGGCCATTAATATTGTTGGCGTCCGTATTGATCTTCAAAGATTTGCCCACCAGTTTTTCAGCCTTCTCAATCTTCCCCGCCAAAATCAAAATATTCAGGTAACCCGCATATAAATCTTTGAGACCACTCTTGTCACTCGACTCTTCTTTGATCTTGATTGCTTTGGAATAGTTTTCTTCAGCTCCCTTAAAATCTTCCATTTCCATCAAAATACTTCCCAGGTTGCCGTAGGCTCCACCAAGAGCTTGCTTATCCTCTGACTTTTCGTGAAGAGCAATGGTATCTTTCGCCACGTTGGCGGCCTCTTCCCAATCATTAGACATGAACAAAACGTTTCCCAAATCATTCAACAACATCAGTTTGAGCTTCGGGTCTTTTTCAGCTTCCGGCTTTTTTAATCCTTCTCGAAGAGCCTGTTTGCGATGTTCTAGATATTTCGGCTGCGAGAAAATGAACATCAGTTTGCCCTGTACTTCCTGAACACTTTTCTGTTCCTTCATCTCTTCATAAAGGTCACTGGCACGCATGAAATTATCTTCCGCCTTATCGAACTCTTCTTTTTTAATATATACATCTCCCAATGATTCGCATTGCTGGGCAATACCCGGACGGTTTTCATTCTTCTCCATCAACTCTAAAGACCGTAAATACTGCTCCTCAGCCGCATCCCAGTTTTTCTGCAAACCACGAACATTACCCAAGTTGGCATAACCACGTGCCTCACCCAGTGCATCGCCAAGTTCCTGCATGGTTTTGAGAGATTTTTCGAAATTTTCCCATGCCAATTCGAGTTGGTTTTTATTGAGATAAATATTTCCCAGACTACCTAGAAGGTAAGAATTTCGGCGTTTATCAGAATCGCCTATTGCCTCCAGTGCTTTTTTAAAATAAGTTTCGGCTTCATCTACTTTTTCCGGTTGCCCTTCAGATGCCATCTGCAAATAAATACCCGCTAAATTTGCATAACACACGCCAGCCGAGGCTTTATCTTCGATCTCTTCTAAAAGAGCCGTGGTTTTCTGGATGGTTTCGACCACCTTGTCCATACGCTTCCACTGGAAATAGATTTCTTCCAGTTCCTGCAATTTGGTAATGGCTTTGGTCTTTTGTCCGGTAGAGATGAGAGAATCAACATTAGCAAGTAGTCCTTCTTCATTTTTCTTTAAATAGAGAGGGGATTTTTTAATCGTCTCAACGCGGTCTTCCAGTTGTTTGATTTTTCTTTCATCCTGTTTGGCGGTAGACATAAACTCTTTTGCCTTCTGGTAATACTCGATAGCCTTTTCTGCTTCTTCTTTTTTCAAAAAGATATTGCCAAGATACTCGCTGTAGATGCCCTGCCCCAACGGATCGTTAGCCTCAATCATAATCTGCATGGCTTTTTGATAATTTTCTTCTGCCTTATCAAAACTACCCTGATAAAAATAAACACTGCCGAGATTACCCAATGAGCTTTCAATGCCCTTGGCATCCTTTAGCTTTTCCATAAACGTCAGAGAGCGGGAATAGAAGCCTTCGGCTTTATCAAATTGCTTGCTCTGAAAACAAATATTGCCCAGGTTGCCCAGCACATAAGCCTGACCGCTGTCGTCGCCCTCTTTTTCCATTTCTTTCAAAGCTTCGAGGAAATTGGACTCCGCTTCTTGAATATTGTTCTTCTGTAAACTCTCATAACCGAGTTTTTCTAATTTTCTACCTTCGCTCATATCCTGCCTCTTAAAAAATTTTAATACTTCTATTTTATGCCGCAAACAAAGAGCTACCCGAGACCAAAGAATGACCTCACCACTAACTAAGTATTTCCAGCTTAATGAGTTGTTTTGATTAAACTGAATTATAAAGTTCTCTGAGGCCGCTGTCAATCATTGCCCCATTAATGAAAAGCCCTGTTTTTAAGCTATTTCGCAAAGAAACTCCACACTGGTTGACAGACTGGAATACAGCTAACTATAATCACTGTCTCCTTTGAGAGAATTCACCCAACAGAACAAAATTTAAAAGGAACAAGTTGTGACAAAAGTTGAAAAAATCATCCAAGCATTGACCCGGGAAGGGTCACTTATATTCGCCGATAACCTGTCTTACGCGACAGATTTAGAAAAGAGTGTTCCCAACCTGAAAACACAGGAAAAAGACGGTTGCGAGATATGGTTTGAAAACGATGCGCCCACTATCGCAAATACCCGCGTTAAGATATCCCCAACCCAGCATATTGCCTTCTATAACAAAGAAGGTCGACGTTTTCTGTGCACCGACCCCGAGGGCACTCCGCTACACGAAGCGTTGTGGACTCAGGAGGATGGCAAAACACAGCTAGCCCTCGCCCGCATGCAACTCGACTGCAAACAATGGGTGGGCATTAAACCACGCACTAAAACCTTTTCGACGCAAATCGACATCAGCACCCATGATGGCTGGGAAAAAATGAAACTGGACGACCTCCGTGAAAAAGCCGCAGAGGCCTGGCGCGTACCTGCATCTGAAATAAAATATTTTTATGATGACAAACATATGGTGCATCAGGGTGAAGGTAAATACGATATCCGGCTCACTAAAGACGGACTTTATGCATTGCCCGATGGCACGTTCGACAAAGCTGTTTTCATCAGTTTCATGTTTCAGGTCAACTGGGCCAAACTCGACTTGATCCCCGTGGTGGAACTCTTTCAATCCACATTGCCGGGAACCGGTGGCGCTGTCTTCGAATTTATTTGGGGGATTTTCAACGACCAGTCGCGGGAAGAAGAGTTGCCGCCTCTGCGATACCGGGGCCTGCCAACCTACCCTTCCAAGGAAGCGTTTAATATTTTCTCGGCTTTCTTCGAACCCAAAGCCCCCGAAGGAAAGAACATCCTAAAAGTTTTCATGGACCCACATACATCGCACGAAATCACCTGGACACCGCAAGAGCACCCACCCGTGCGTTACTTCAGTGACCAGCAACAAATCGCACTCACCGCACAAGGCGGATTCCTCTATAAAGTCACGGTGTTCGATGACCCTATTTCTTTTCCATTCACCAACTGCAGCGGCGGGAGAATACCCCCTCTCGAACGCGAAGTGCGGATAAGCAATCAATCGTTCACTCTGCTCAAAGGGGAAGAGGGACGGGAAATTCTTTTCGAAGAAGACTGGGGATTAAAACCAGAAGTTTATTCCAAGACATCTCCGACAAAATATCCCTTCACGTGGGAATGGTTTTTTAACGGTGAAACACCAAACATTGATCCCGTGAAATCCTTATACACCGTCCCCTTCTATCCAGAAGGACAGACGGATATCGAGGAATCCTCCACACAACCGATGGTACTTGATCAGATTTTTCACTATATGGAAATGGCTCCGGGAATGGCAACAAAGCTGGAAGAAATCGATAAGGTTCTCATTCACACTTTCGACACCGTTCTTGCCGGTTGTATCGATAGCTCGAAAGATCGGGAATACACCGTGCTCTACAGCGACCCGGAGTTCGCACAGAAAAACGCACAACTATTATGGAACCACGCCGTCTCAAAGAACCAGTTGAGCAATCTCGAAAAAGTTTCGTTTCTGAAAGAAGCAGATCATATCGTCGACTCGTACAGCCAGAAATATGGGCTGATCTTTAAATGGATTCCGTTCATGTACCATCAGGATAGAGAAGCCTGCGAAAGCATGTTGACTTCCCTGTCTCAGGCACTGGAGCCAGAAGGGTTCCTCTTCCTCGTTGGGCCACGCCAGTTGCAGGGGCTGTTCGATCATTACAAACTCGATGCGTTGTATAGCGATCCCATTTACAATATGCCGTCCTTCCGCCAGCATCTAAAAATGTGCCCGGAAAATCAGGTCAATCCCGATCTATGTGTGTTTCTCGCCCAGAAAAAAGGCGAAGAAAAGAAAGCCGAACCCATCGCCACAACGGAAGAAGCCTTCGACGGCACCATCCCACAAATGCGCGGCTTCCAACGGTAAGGGCACCGTGGCCTACTCTGCATTACCCATCAAGCCGACGGAACACTCAAGCGCAATACTTTTATAACTTCCCCCTGATAAGGGGGATAGAGGGGGTTGCCGTCACTACGAACATAGTGAAGCCATACTAATTAATCAGAACCTTCGTACCCCGAATTGGGGTAAATCCAGAAGACCCTGGATCGCCACGCCGCTTCTCGGCTCGCGATGACAAAAAAGAAGTAAAAGCTATAATCAAACGTTTTTAAAGCCACGATCTTCCCGGCTTAAACAGCGACCAAACCTCGGTCTACCCTTTGCAGAGAAAGAAGGTTAGGAATCGTATTGGAAATGCCCGATAAAAAATCTAAAATTTCGTCATACTCAAAGGAAAGATTTGGTCACAAAAAAGAAAGTTTACTATGTTGAACCCCCTAAATCCCATCGAACAAGACGTATTCAATTGTTCGAGTTATCAGGGGACTTTAAAACAACTTATATCCAGAAGCTTGAGGGTAATCGTTTCGCCAAAAAGGGTACCGACCTATTGGCCGCCGCGCCTCGCGGCTAGAGCATTACTTCGGTTTCGAGGTGATGTGCTTCGGGGTTGTTTTTAACGTAGAGTTGCGGCAAGTCGCTGGTACCGAACTTGGTGATATAGAGGAACACATGTTCACGGGCGTTGATGCGCATTGCCCAGGGATTAAAATCTTCCTGATAGAATTTTTCGTAACGCTGCATCGCTTCTTCAGTCGTCTGTCCAGATTCTGGAGTGTAGTAATAGTCCAACGCCAAGTCGTGTTCGGGATTGACCTTCACATCGATTTTAAATTCATCCTTTGCAAACATCACCGGTGCGTTTTTATAGAGAACAAAGAAATACATCTCGACGGACGGAATGCGGTGCTGATTTTCAATGAGAAAATTTCGCGTATCTTCGGCTTCGGCTTCGGTTTCGCTGGGGAACCCGTAAAAACACATGACATGACTCCATATACCCACCCGTTTTGCTTGCTCGAGGTTGATCTTGGCGGCTTCGATGTCGGTATCTTTCTTAACCAGCTTGATGATGCGTTCGTTGGCCGATTCCAGCCCGAAATAAAGTGACCGACAGCCGGCTTTATGAGCCATGTCCCAGGTTTCCGGTTCCAGCAATTGCGATTCGAAGCGAATGAGCGTTGTCCAATAGATATCGAGTTCACGTTCGACCATCATCGGCGGCAACTTGAGGAACAGCGCCGGAGGGAACGACTCGTCGGTGAACATAAAATGTTTGGTGTTGAGTTTATTTTTCAGGTATTCGAGCTCCTCAACGATCTGCTCAGCATGCTTCGCTCTAAACTGATCGATATAACCGGCACCATGATCGCAGAAGGTACACTTTCCCCAATAACATCCTCTTGTACCGAGATAGGGCACCAGTTTTACCGGTGAGAAATATTTCTCCCACGGCATGCCATCGAAATCGGGTGGCGGCAATTGATCTACTCGCTCCTGATAGGTTTCGTTGACATGTACCTGACCTTCTTCATCTTTATATATGAGATTCGAAACTTCTGATAATTTGCGTTTGCCTGACAACGCTTCCACCAACCAGACCAATGAGTGCTCGCCTTCGTAAGTGATCATTGAATCGAAGACTTTGCCGAAAAAATGCGGCAATTTAGCAAACTCGTCTTTCAATCGGGTGATGATATTTCCACCCACGGTGACATGAATATCGGGATAAGCTTCTTTAATCAATGTAGCAAATGTGATCCCCGCCATAAGTTGTACTGGCGTGCCTATTGAAATACCCACCACTCCCGGCTTTTCTTTTTTGATGGACCGTAAAACCAATTGGCGGCAGATGTCGGCGTAGACATTGACCGTATTGTCGAAGGGGACTTTCAGCAAATCTTCCGAAATCCAGGGACGGTAAACATTGAGGTTACTCTCGATCGGATAAAACTGGATGCTCGCCGGGAAATAGGCAACAGAGATATATTCCATCACCTCTCGAAAAGCGTTGAGCGCCCATTCGGCTTTTTCTACTTCATAAAACTCTTCACTACGCATGATGATCTTTGCGCGGGTCACTTTATTAATATGGTGGTCGAGGTCTATCCTCTGATAGTCGTCGAGCACCTGCTTTATTTCGACGTCTTCTGGACTGAGAGGATCCCGTTGATTCTTGAGAGCTTTGAAGCGATCCTGAATCTTTCCTTTTATAAACAGCAGGAATCCGGGTGTGAAGAAATGGTCGAACATCTCGACATTGATGTCTTTGAGAACGGTTTCGATGTTGTTTTGCCGCAATACTGCCGCGAGACTGGGCAATGCCAGATAAGGGGCCGTCGGCACCCACTCCGGTGGAAATATCAACATTACTTTTTTCATATATTCCTCAAATCCACGCTCATTCAATGGATCGCTATGGTATCATAATTTGATTCCAGACTTTAGATTGCGTACTTCGAGAAACACACACTTTTTCTCTGAAGTACTAAACCTCTTTAAAGTTTTTGGAATCTCATAAGTTAATGCTAACATATTGGCACCAATACCTTCAAAATCCAAATTTAACAGTGTGCCGGGTTTTCCCCTGTAGGCTCAATGGATTATGCCCGGCCTTATAGTAAATGGAGCAAGAAAAGAGTTATGTCACAAACTGAAACCAGCGCAGAAGTGAAAGTAAAAATAATGCTCGATGAAGCAAATCTGGCATTTTCGGAAACGTCCGAACGTAAGGATACCTCCGGCGACCGCAAGGAAGAAGGGTCGGCTTGGGAAGAAGGCCGCATGGAAGGTGAATATGATGAAGCGGACTACCAGAGAATCCTTGAATTGCAGATGAATGCCGCCATCACCTGCGATGAACACCCCGAACTCGAAGAAGAAACGGCAAAGCTGTTTGAATCAATAACCGAAACAAAT
Source organism: Nitrospinaceae bacterium (assembly GCA_016763735.1). Taxonomy (GTDB): domain Bacteria; phylum Nitrospinota; class Nitrospinia; order Nitrospinales; family VA-1; genus UBA8687. Next base: position 7,959 of record JAESTE010000076.1, read on the forward strand.
GGCGAAGAAGTGTTAAACACCGTACTGGCAAATAAAGACATCATGGTCTTGAGCAAGTCCGCCGTCACAACGTTCATCCTCAGGTTCCCAACCGTTCAGTCTTTCGTTAACAAGGGACATCCGCTTGTTCTGGCAATGGATGAGTACATGTTGGAAAATGCCGATGCGCAAAACTGGCATGACTATAACAACATCGCACTGGAACGAGGTTGGCTTACTGAGTGAGCTGATTTTCCACTAACCTTTTTGTTATAGATCTATGAAGTTTAGATACAGCCTTGCAAAAAAAACCTTTAAGGGTAAAAAAGTCGTCGAGCGAGGGGTAGAAAACCTCATCGATGAGGATCAGCGAGGGAACCATTCCAGCGCGAGTGGTCCCGACATTATGAGTCTCGACTCAGAGACCATCACCCCTCGGGAACCTGAAGAGCCAAAAGAAGTTTCGCGTCGCGATTTATTCTCCTTTGGCAGATTAGGCGATTTTGCCGAAGCGGTTGAAGAAGACCGAAAAAAACAACCCAAAAAAAGCAAAAAGAAAAAAGCCGACAACGAGGAGTCGGAAGAACTGGAGGCCGGTGAACTCGCAGTCGAAGCTGGCGACGACCCGGCAGTCTCTGAAGAATCCGCCGAACCGTTGCAGCCCGAAGACGAAGATGCTCCCAAACCGGGATTTTTCAAACGTCTGGTTGCTAAATTCAAGTCCGATCCCACGCCCCTCGACAGCATTGAACCAAGTGACAGTACAGAAAATAGTGACAGTACAGAAAATGAGGAAGAATCTTTTGCGGAGGCTCTTAAAACCGCAGAACAGGAACTGCCGAGTAATAATATTTTTGCATTGGAAGAGGGTGAAGAAGAAGACCCGGAATACAATCGACGAAATTTATTGCGCCAGGGATTCCACTTCTTTGCCAAGCCTGCCATGGACAATGTTCAAGGTAAAATAGACAAAGTCAACAAAGCCGTCGATAAAATCACCAAAAGAGTACCGGTGCTGAGACCGCCTGGAGCGATATCGGAGAAAGCATTTCTGCAGGCTTGCACACGCTGTGAAAAATGCATTCATGCCTGCCCGAAAGATGCTATTCAAAGGGCTCCGAAAAAATTTGGATTCCTCATTCACAACACTCCTTATATTGATGCAATGCGAACCCCCTGCGTTATGTGCACAGACTTGCCGTGCATTTCCGCCTGTCCAGATGAAGCACTGTTGCCAGTTCAAGAATTGACTGATGTAAGTATGGGTTATGCCATTATCGATAAAAAGAAATGCCAGGCCTATGGCGATACATTTTGTCAACAATGTGTCATCGACTGTCCTGTTCCCGGCGCAATTCATCAGGTAGACGACAAACCCATTATCGATAAAAATATTTGCACGGGTTGTGGCGTCTGCATGCGTTCTTGCAGCACGGTTAATATTCCACTGGCCATCAAGATCAAACCGCAGATGGTCATCGACTATCAACTGCATAAAAAACAACTGGAAAAAGAAAAAGCGCAAATCGAAGCCGAGCGCCTAGCCGCAGAACAGCACGAAAAAGAAGAAGCCGATGCCGAGGACGAAACAAGCATTCAAGGTGTCGAGTCTTAGTACTTCCAGTATTTCATCGATTTACTCCTTGCAAGTATCCTCTGTTTTCAGTAAGTTATCCGTTTTGTCGCATTGCGCCCCGGCTGGCGAAATCTCTTGTATAAAAATAAAGGTCATAAATGAGCAGCGAACTTCAAAGAACACATCATTGTGGAGAATTAACGGACAAAGATATTGGCAAACAGGTCACTCTTTGTGGATGGATACATACGCGCCGCGACCATGGCGGATTAATTTTCGTCGACCTTTGGGACAAATATGGTTTGACCCAGGTGGTACTGAATCCACAAATCGATCAGCTGGCACACGAACATGCGCAGTCCATTCGCGGTAATTATGTCATCGGCATAATAGGGAAAGTATGTGCCCGCCCCGATGACATGATCAACTCCAAATTGAAAACCGGCAAGATCGAAGTCTATGTCGATGAATTGAGCATTTTGAATAAATCGGAAACCCCGCCCATTTCTCCCTGGGAACCTCAAGACACTTCGGAAGCACTGCGCTTGAAATACCGCTTTCTGGATCTTCGCGGACCGGAACTACAACGAAATCTAAAAATTCGCTACGACATTTCTCGCACTGCCCGCAACGAGTTGCATCGGCATGGTTTCATGGAAGTGGAAACTCCCATGCTGACCAAGAGCACCCCCGAAGGAGCACGGGATTATCTCGTTCCCAGTCGATTGAATCCGCAAAAGTTTTATGCTCTGCCGCAATCACCACAATTATTCAAACAGATTCTCATGGTTTCGGGAATGGACAAATATTTTCAGATCGTTAAATGTTTTCGTGATGAAGATTTACGGCAGGACAGACAACCGGAGTTCACCCAGATAGATGTTGAAATGTCTTTCGGCAATGAAAAAATAATTTTTCAAATGATCGAAGAGGTGATGACCGCGATATACAAAGAAGTGTTGAACGAGGAAATTAAAACACCCTTTCCGATTTTAAAATATCAGGATGCGATAGATCGCTTTGGCACAGATAAACCGGACATGAGAATCGATATGGAAATCGTTGACCTCGCTGAAATTATTCGTGGAACCAAGTTCAAAGTTTTCGCGCAGGTGTTGGAATCGGGTGGACAAATTCGCGCGTTGAACATCAAAAATAGTGCTGACTCTTTATCCAGAAAAGCTCTGGATGATTTAACAGAAGTCGCTAAAACATACGGCGCAAAAGGCATGGCCTGGATCAAGGTTCAGGAAAACGAATTGCAGTCACCGATCATCAAGTTTTTTGAGCAGGAAATGCTCGACCAGATGTTAGAAAAACTAGGCAGCAAACCGGGGGACACTATAGTGTTCATAGCCGACACGCCTAAAATTGTTGCCGATGCGCTGGCGCATTTGCGTCTCGCCGTTGCCAAGCTATTAAAGCTTGTTGATGAATCGAAAAACTCTTTTATCTGGGTAACCGAATTCCCGCTTGTTGAATATGACGAAACAGAAAAAAGATATACCGCCATGCATCACCCCTTCACCGCTCCGCGGGAAGAGGATATGGATAAGTTTGAATCCGACCCCGGGGCCATCAAAGCTCGCGCCTATGATCTGGTTTTAAACGGCAACGAAATTGGCGGTGGTAGTATTCGTATCCACCAGAGGGAAGTGCAGGAAAAAATGTTCAAACTCCTCGGCATCGGCAAAGAAGAAGCAGAAGCAAAATTCGGCTTCCTGCTCGATGCATTGCAATACGGCGCCCCGCCTCATTGCGGTATCGCCATGGGTCTTGATCGCATCGCCATGCTGTTGACCGGTGCTGATTCCATCCGCGATGTAATCGCATTCCCAAAAACACAGAAAGCTACCTGCCTGATGACGCAGGCACCTTCCGAGGTTGATAAAAAACAATTGAAAGAACTCAAACTGAAAGCCGATCTTAGTTAATAACCGTCTGCAAGTGGGGCGATAACTGCAAATTTTGCACTACAGCCTTAAAAGGCTAAGTCTACTTTCCTGAATTCCCCTTATCAAATAGCCCTCTTATAGGGTTTGAGGCTTTAAAACCTGCATTTCGATCCTGTATAGATTTCGGAGGATAGAGTTTTCATCCGAAAACCCGCGACACTCTTACAGGCTTTCGATAAACTGTAATTAAGAGAGATGGATTGGATTTATCCCTCTCGACAAGCATCTCCTCCTCGGAATCCGGGAACAGACCCTGTTCCCGGATTTTTTTGTCCCTTCCTTTGTGATACTCTTAGCTTTTATAAATTATTTTCTGGCTATTATGTCGCTGCACGAAAAAACTGAAAAACTGAAATCGATGATCCAGGAAATGGATCGTGTTCTTGTGGCTTTTTCCGGCGGAGTGGATAGCACTCTGGTTCTCGCTATCGCTCAGGAAGTACTGGGAAGTAACACTCTTGCGGCCACGGCTCAATCGGACAGCCTCCCAAACCGGGAAATGGAAGCCTGCCACAAACTAGCTCAAGAAATTGGAGCAGAGCATCTTACTATCCAAACGAATGAAATGAGCAATCCGAGTTATCAGGCCAACCCTGCCAACCGTTGTTACCACTGCAAAACCGAACTCTACTCTTGCCTGAAAAAATTAGCTCACGAAAAAAGTATTCCCTATATCTTGAATGGAATTAACACGGATGATTTAGGGGACTACCGACCCGGAATCGATGCGTCGCGTGAAAATGCAGTGAGGAGTCCATTGGTCGAAGCAGGATTCAACAAACAAAATGTTCGCGACCTGGCTCGGCAGATGGAACTTTCAATATGGGACAAGCCTGCAATGGCATGCTTATCGTCACGCATCCCCTACGGCGAACCGGTGACTCATGAAAAACTCAAAATGATAGAAAAAGCCGAAGACTTTTTATTGTCTATAGGATTCAAACAACTGCGCGTCCGACATCATGGCGACTCCGCAAGCATTGAACTGGGAAAAAATGAACTACCGCAATTCACCCCGGCTATTGAAAAAACAGTAACGGAAAAATTCAAGGCACTGGGATTCAAAACTATCCATCTCGACCCAAAAGGTTATCGAATGGGAAGCCTCAACGAAGCACTAGAAGAAAAGAAGGGGTTATGATTAAAGTAACGTTGCGACCTGAAGCAAGAAAAGTATTAAAAGACCCGGATGGATTTGCCAGTGGCCTGGGCATTGTGTACACAGGGCTCTTAATAAGTATGGCCGGGGTCGCATTAATGTTGTTCATGTATTTCAATAAACCGGAGGATGTCCTTCATCCTACCTGGATACTCTTCGCCGGATTCGGCGTTGTCATCTGGGGTGAGATCAAAAAAGCCCGCTGCAAATAATCGGGCAACGCCCGATAATAATAGGTCTATTCCTTTATTGCGAGACCACTGCCCTCAAGCTTCTGGATAGGGTGGCCAATGCAAAGCAGGCAAACCACCGTGCAAAACTATTTAACAATAGATA
>JAESTE010000077.1 GCA_016763735.1 Nitrospinaceae bacterium
GAAGCTGGCCTGTAGAAAAAATTAACTGGATCCCTGATGAGTTAAGAGAAAAACTCATCCCACCTATACAAGATATTTTTAATGGATTCAAAAAAGAACTGGGAGCCTCTGGGGATTCAAAAATTTAATTTTAGCGCTATAACGCTGAAACAAAATCTGCGAGGCTGGGAAAAACCATTTCCGCGTCTTTGAAGTCAATATTTCGGTTCAGTCCGTTTTGCAAAATGATGCAAGGTATGCCCGCTTTGTTCGCCGCGTTCAAACCTTTCAAAGCATCTTCCAGAACAAAACACTCTGCAGGTAAACAGCCCAGTTTCTCGGCCGCGTTCAAAAAAATATCTGGAAACGGTTTCTCCCGTTTGGCAGATTCTTTACCGAGAATAACAGGAACTAGATCCAATGCACCGGCATTCCTCAAAATATGACGGATATCCGTAGCCCAAGACCCGGAAGCAATGGCTAGTTTATGCCGTGAAGACAACTGCTCAATCAGAGTTACAGAGTCAGGGAAAAGCTTAATTTCTCCGCTTTCACAAAACCGGGTATACACTTCGAATTTTTCCTTTCGCATTTCTACCGGGTCGACATTCAGTTTGAGATTGTGGCGTTCAATCTTTCCGGCTATGCCTTTGCCTTTGGAGGTCCATTCCACCCAGTACTCTTTTTTGTCGAGGGTATGTCCGTACCTTTCAAAAACTTCATTATAGGCTTTATAATGAAACGGTTCCGAGTCGGCGAGCAGTCCATCAAAGTCCAGGATCGCGGCTTTGGAATTTTCGAGAAGGGTATGAAGTTTTGTTTTGCGGTCTGCGAAAGAAGTTTTCATCTAGGGTGATAGTATAATGTGAGAGCAGTTTAAAATTATTCTAGTATTTTTCCAAAGCGGTCAAAGCGAACCCAGCTTTCCAGCTGATTCCAGGACCAGTAAATCATCAAAGCTTTTCCGCGCACTTTCTTGATATCCAGAAACCCCCAGTAGCGGCTATCCTGACTATTCTCCCGGTTGTCCCCCATCATAAAAACATGACCATCGGGAACCAGTACCGGACCAAAATCATCACGTGGTACCAGCGGGCTGTCAGAAGGCGATTTCGTATGTCGCGCGTGCAGATCTTCGTATGGCTTGCCGTTGATAAAAATCTTCTGGCGACGAACTTCGAGCAAATCTCCGGGAACACCAATCACTCTTTTAATGAAATCACGGGTCTCGTCTTTAGGAAACTTGAATACAATAATGTCTCCACGCTCGGGTTGGCTGGGAAACAAAATAATGTCATCAAACAATTTAATATTGAGAAAAGGAACTTCGTTGGGAATATGTGTCCCGTATGCAAATTTTGAAACAAGAATATGATCGCCGATTAACAGAGTCGTCTCCATCGAACCGGAAGGGATTTTGAAAGCCTGAACTGCAAACGTGCGGATGAACAGAGCAAGAAGAAGTGCAATTAAAATTGCCTCGGCATATTCACGGGCAACGCTTTTTTTTGGGACAGCACCGCTCTCACTATTTTCAGTTGTATTATTTGTCATCTGTTCTCAATACAGCTAAAAACGCTTCTTGGGGGATTTCCACAGTTCCAATCTGCTTCATTTTTTTCTTCCCCTCTTTTTGCTTTTCAAGCAATTTGCGTTTTCGGGTAATATCTCCACCATAACATTTTGCCAGAACATTTTTTCTAAGTGCCTTGACGGTTTCACGCGCAATGACCTTGCTGCCAATGGCGGCTTGAATCGCCACCTCAAACATTTGCCGTGGAATCTGTTGCTTGAGCTTTTTAACTAAGTCGCGACCCATAAAAAACGCTTTATCTTTATGCGCAATTAAAGACAAGGCATCTACCAGTTCCCCATTCAAAAGAATATCCAACTTTACCAGACTAGATGTTCTGAAATCTATAAATCCGTAATCAAACGAAGCGTAACCTTTGGTGGAAGATTTTAGCCTGTCATAAAAGTCCAGAACGATTTCGTTGAAGGGCAATTCATATTCCAGCATGACAGTTTCCGGATTCAGGTATTCCATTTTTTTCTGGATGCCGCGCCGGTCTCTAACCAGACCCATAACAACGCCAATGTATTCATCGGGTAAAATTATAGTTCCCATAACATAGGGTTCTTCCAGATGGTCGATATTTTTTTGTTCTTTCAGCTTGGAGGGGTTGTCGATCATTACCGTCTTCCCATCGGTGGTGATAACCTTATAAATAACCGTGGGTGCGGTAGTGAGGAGATCTACTTTATATTCCCGTTCAATACGTTCGCGAATGATTTCCATATGCAGCAGGCCGAGGAACCCACAGCGAAAGCCGAATCCCAATGCAGTCGATGTTTCTGCTTCATAGGAAAATGAAGCATCGTTCAGAGTTAATTTCTTCAGCGCGTCCCGCAGGTCTTCATAATCATCTCCGCTGATCGGATAGAGCCCACTGAACACCATGGGCTTGACCTCTTTGTATCCTGGTAAAGGGCTTTCACATGGAGATTTGGCATGCGTGATGGTATCGCCTACTTTAGTCTGATCCAGCTCTTTAATCCCTGCTACCAGATACCCTACTTCTCCAGCTTGCAATGTGGATTTAGGTTCCTGCTTAGGATTATATGTTCCCAAATCCTCCACCATAAACCGGTTGCCGGTTGCCATCATGGTGATTTCATCATTCACCTTGATTGTTCCCTGCTGGACTTTAACAAGGACAATAACCCCACGAAAAGCATCGTACCAAGCATCAAATAACAACGCCCGCAGAATGCCAGAATCGTCGCCCTCAGGTGATGGAATGAGTTTTGTCACTGATTCCATCAACTCTTCAATCCCTATTCCTTCTTTTGCGCTCACCAACACAGCATTGTCGGACTCGATCTGCAAAACGTCTTCCAGTTGCTCTTTTATAAATTCCGGATCTGCACTAGGGAGATCAATCTTATTGATGACAGGAATCACCGCCAGATTGTGTTGCATGGCAAGATTCAAATTAGCGATGGTTTGTGCTTGGATGCCCTGCGTTGCGTCGATGACAAGCAGCACGCCTTCACATGCGGCGAGACTGCGCGACACTTCGTAAGTGAAATCGACATGCCCCGGTGTATCGATCATATTGAAGGTAAAATCGCCGTCATGTTTAGACTTATATTTCAAGCAAACCGTTTGCGCTTTGATAGTTATCCCGCGCTCACGTTCGAGATCCATATTGTCCAATACCTGATCTTTCATTTCCCGTTGGGAAAGCGCAGAAGTGGCAAGTATGAGCTTGTCTGCGAGAGTAGACTTGCCATGGTCGATATGGGCAATGATAGAATAATTTCTTAATTTCTTTTGATCCATAGTTTTTTAAAAACTTATTATATTACCGGTTATAGCTTCCGGCAAAAATTGGAAGTAAATTTTTTCCTGGGGATATTAAAGTGATAAATGTAACTAGTGCGAAGTACGCACCATTTTACGGGAGGGAGAAAATGCCTCGCTGTATTCTTCAATGCTGGTAAGGGGAGCGGCCTTTAAATATTTCTGCCATTCCTCAAACCGGGTTTTCATTGCCTCATAATCTTTTGCATTATCAATATCCAGAGCGGCTCCCGGAAAAGGTACTTCAAGAGCCGAAAACCGGGTCTTCATAATCGTTGAAATCGTTTCTTCTAATTCTTTTTTGGGGTTTAACTTCCTAAAATAATCTACCACGAACTCAAGGCCCAGTCCGCCAAAAAACAAACACAACTGCAAGCCGATGTAGTTTTTGTAATGTTTCGCCTTATCTTTGCCGAATACCGACAAGCCAAACAACACCAGGTTCTTAAAGTTTCTCTGGTAACGGTACTGATACATTTTCTGAATGTATTCCCGGTTCTCAATACGTAGAGGTTTGACCAGATGCAGATTGTTGATGCGGAAACTATCTTCCCGAATATGCAAATAAGCCATCTTGATTCCGGGCTTACTTGCCTGAGGGTAAAAGTGCCGTAGCTTTTCACGTGACACCAGGCCGAGCACATGATCGTAACGATCCATATCGGCGTGGGAAATAAAATGTTCGACTTCCTGCGACGTGATCAAAGGCGCGTCGCAAGGCACAATCAATACGGCCTTGTCGCGGTGCGGAGTTGTATCTACGTCCTCTAACTCAACTTGCTGGGACTGCAAAAATGTTTGCCAGACATTTTCATACAAATTGGTCTTTTGCTCGACAACATGAATGCGTTTCGGATATTGGCGATCAATCCTGCCGGAGTGCAGCACCTGATCCAGTTTCTCTTTTAATCCAACAATATAGATATCTCGAATCGATTGTACCTGCTGTAACGCTTCGACAACATAAAGGATGACGCATTTCCCCTGCAGGGTTAAAAACGCCTTATTTTGATGGTAAACCTTATAGCTGGACTTCCCCTCACCCGCTACCAGGATCACATCATATTTTTTATGATCGTCTGCTGAACTCATAATTTTAGTTTACCACTTTTTTATTCATTATAATTTCTTGCGTGCATCTTAAAAATTGGTTATACAACTGAATCGCATTCTACAACAAAAATAGCAGATATTTTTACCATGACAAATGATTCTGATCTAAAAACAACTCCTCTTCACTCCATGCATAAGGAACTTGGCGGCAAGTTGGTTCCTTTTGCTGGCTGGCATATGCCCATCCAGTTCAAGGGAGTTATGGAAGAACATAAATGTGTTCGCGACGGTGTGGGTATTTTTGATGTAAGTCATATGGGGGAAATTGAAATCACTGGCCCCGATGCAAAGAAGCTGATTCAATATCTGGTAACCAATGATATTGAATCTATGCAAAACAATCAAGCTCTCTATACCTTGATGTGTCTGGAAACCGGCGGTGTTGTGGATGATCTACTGGTTCACCGTTTTTCTGATGACCACTATTTCTTGTGCGTAAACGCTTCCAATTCAGATAAAGATTTTCAATGGATTCTTAAAAATGCCGGTGATTTTAACGCTGTGGTAAAAAATACCAGTCAAGAGACTGCGCAACTGGCGGTACAAGGGAAACACTCTGAGGCTCTCTTGCAAAAATTATGTGACATCTCATTGAGTGAGATTGAATACTACCACTTTAGAAAAGGAAAAATCCATAATTTTGAGTGCATTCTCGCCCGCACGGGTTATACCGGAGAAGACGGATTTGAAGTGTATCTCGATTCAAAACATGCGGAGTCGGCTTATAAAGCCCTGATTGAAGAAGGGAAATCTTTCAATCTACAACCCATCGGCCTGGGTGCAAGGGATACCCTTAGAATGGAGATGGGTTATGCCCTTTATGGTAATGAGCTTAATGAAAATTGCAATCCCTTTGAAGCGGGTTTGGGGTGGGTTATTAAACTGCAGAAAGATGATTTTTTAGGCAAGGCAGCACTTAAAAAACAAAAAGATGCAGGTCTTTCCCGCAAACTCGTTGGCATTCGCCTGCTCGATCGGGGTGTGCTGCGTCCGCATTATCGGGTTTTAAGCGAAGGGTCACCTGTTGGGGAATTGACCAGCGGAACATTTTCTCCTTCCTTGAATACCGGAATCGGTTTATGTTATGTATCTACAGAATATGCAAAACTTGGAACAAAACTGGATGTGGAAATAAGGAAGCTGAACGTACCTGCTGAGGTCGTCAAGCCACCTTTTCTTCCCAGTCGCATTAAAAAAAGTTAACTATTAATTTCCTGGAGGCATCATGGAGGTCCCTGAAAATCTTCTCTACACGCAAGAGCACGAATGGGTGCGTGTGGATGGCAAAAAAGCAGTGGTCGGTATCACCCAATTCGCACAAGAACAACTGGGAGACATTGTGTTTGTAGAATTACCTGAAGTCGGCACCTTGATAGAACAGGAAAGCCCTTTTGGGGTTGTGGAATCTGTTAAAACCGTTTCTGATCTTTACGCTCCTGTCAGCGGCACTGTTACGGCTTCAAACAAAGACTTGGAAGCACATCCCGAGCAGGTGAATAGCGAACCCTATGGCACAGGATGGATCATTGAGATCGAAGTTTCCGACGAAAAAGAACTTGAAAAATTAATGAGTCCTGACGACTATACTGAACAATGTAATAAGGAACAGGGCTAGTCACCCTTAACCAACTCTCCTAAAAATGCGGTATATCCCCCACACAGAACAAGACATCAAACAAATGCTCGCCGAGATAGGTGTGAAAAATATTGATGCACTGTTCGATAGTATTCCGGAATCATTGCGGCTGCAAAACAAGTTGCTGGAATTGCCTCCGAGCCTGTCGGAAAGTGAATTAACGGAATACATGAAGCGGTTGCAAAAAAGAAACACCACTTCCGAAAATGGTTCCATATTTCTGGGTGCCGGAGCTTATCAGCATTTCGCCCCGATATTGATAGACCATTTGATTATGCGTGGAGAATTTGCCACCAGTTACAC
>JAESTE010000078.1 GCA_016763735.1 Nitrospinaceae bacterium
AGTGGATATAAACTTGTCCAAGAGTCAAGAAGTGAAACGAAATGAACGACCCCGCCGCAAGCAGACGGGGTATCCCAAAAATATTTTTATTTAACAGGCGTGGCAAGCCACGGGGAATTAAACCCACTTTGTGGGATTAAAGACAAAAAATAATTTAGGAAAATTATGGAAAACAAATGGAATGATTCCGCGGCTAAGGCTGCGATTGAACAATATAGCGATGTCCATGAAGATATTGCTCTTCGTGTCTATACCTCCCGTTTGATTGGGGCAGACCCTTCACTCGTGCTTCATGGCGGCGGAAACACCTCGGTGAAATCCCGAACCAAAAATAAGGTGAATGAGGAAGTCGATGTTCTTTATGTCAAAGGTAGCGGATGGGACCTGGACACCCTGGCACCTCCCGGGCTTCCCGGTGTTCTTCTCGACCATCTTGTTAAATTGCGAGATTTGGATTCTCTGAGCGATGAAGATATGGTCAACGAACAGCGAACGCATTTGCTGGATGCCTCCTCGCCCAACCCGTCTGTTGAGACCCTGTTACATGCATTTTTGCCGCATAAGTTTATCGATCATTCCCATGCCGATGCCAGCCTGATCATCGCCAATCAACCGGACGCAGAAAAAATATGCCGGGAGATTTTTGGCGAAACCATTGGTATGGTTTCTTACATTATGCCGGGGTTTGCATTGGCAAAGGCGGCGGCGGAAATTTACGAAAAAAATACAAAAGTAGAAGGGCTGATGTTGATCAATCATGGTCTGTTCACTTTTGGTGCAACCGCTAAAGAAAGTTACGATCGACATATTGATGCAGTGACCAAAGCCGAAGCATATATAGCGAAAAATTCCCCCAAGGCATTAAACCCGCTTGAAGGGCCTGCAGTTAGTGCTAGCGAAAAAGAGTTACTTAAAGCCTTGGCTCCTGTGCTGCGTGGTTTGTATGGACTGAAGTCCGAAAAAAACTGGGTGGTGCACCATAGAAAAGACGAGAAAGCCAAAGCGTTTGCCTCCAGTGAAGAATGCGTTACATGGTCGCAAATAGGGACAGCTACCCCCGACCATGTGATTCGCACCAAACAGAAACCGCTTTTATTGAACTTGCAACAATGGCAAGACGAAGATGCATTGCGCGAAGAAGTTGCCTCTGCATTAGAAACGTATTACGAAAATTATCACCACTATTTCAAAACCAATAAGGATGCTAAAGGCGCTGATAAAACGGAATTGGACCCGTTACCTCGAGTTTTGCTGGTTGCAGGGCTAGGTTTATTGACCATCGGCAAAACGGTTAAAGAAACCAAAATCGCGGCAGATATTTATCAACACACGATAGACATCATTCATAAATCGTTTTCCGTTGGAGACTACGCACCTCTGAAGTCAGATGACTTGTTTGATATGGAGTACTGGTCTCTCGAACAGGCGAAGCTGGGGAAAAGTAAAGCCCCTCTACTACAGGGCAAAGTGGCTTATATTACCGGAGCCGCATCAGGGATTGGTCTGGCAACAGCAAAACTGTTTGCCGATCAGGGGGCGAATTTATATCTGGCAGATTTGAACGCTGACAAACTTAATGTGGCGGCAGATGCGATTCGCGAAAAATATAAAGTGGGTGTTACCGCAGAGGTGTTAAACGTGGTTGATGAAGATGCGGTGAGGCAGTCGTTTGTAGAAGTGGTTGCTAACTATGGCGGCGTAGATTTTTTAATATCCAACGCCGGGAATGCCGTGCAAGGTGCGATAGGCACGGTGGATATGAAAATCTTGCGGCAAAGCTTTGAGTTAAACTTTTTTGCGCATCAGGTGTTGGCCTCTGAAGCGGTGCGTCTGTTTATGATCCAGAAAACCGGCGGAGTATTATTGTTCAATGCATCCAAGGCGGCGTTCAATCCGGGAAAAGATTTTGGTCCCTACGCGTTGCCGAAAGCAGCAATGGTGGCTTTGACCAAACAATACGCTTTAGACTACGGCCAGTTTGGAATCCGCTCAAACGCCATCAATGCCGATCGCATTCGCACCTCTCTTTTTTCAGAAGAGGTTGTTACCGAACGCGCCGCAGCACGAGGCCTTTCTGCCGATGATTATTTCAAATCCAATTTGTTACAACTAGAAGTGTATGACACCGATGTAGCGCAGGGGTTCCTTAGCCTCGCTCTCGCAGAAAAAACCACAGGCAGCATTCTCACCATCGACGGCGGCAACATAGCCGCCAGCCCCCGCTAAGCGGCGAACCGCCGCTGGTAATGGGTCGATACCCGTAAAGCTAAAAAGTTATCAAGCCTTTTACTATAGGTTCTCAAATACTGCTTTCTTCACTAAAGCTTCTGGATAGAAGTATTTTTATTATTCCCCCTGATAAGGGGGATACAGGGGGTTGCTTGTAGAACCTCTATAGGCTAAAGACTTGCGCTTGGTTAATCCCACAAAGTGGGTTTAATTCCCCGTGGCTTGCCACGCCTGTTAAATAAAAATATTTTTGGGATACCCTGACTGCTTGCGGCGGGGTCGTTCATTTGAGGGTCTGATGGCATAGGTGGTTCGCATCGAAAACTAATAATCCGTGATTTCTCCACCTGAGATGCGGCGGGGTTCTTTGCCGAATTCAAGCGGGTGATCGGTGCCGGGAAGGATGGTGCCATCGGGTGAGTAGGGGCCTATCTTGCTCCACGTTCCCGCCTGATGTTCGGACACATATTCCATTTCCAGAATCGCTTTCGGATTTTTATAACCGTATTTGGAAGGCGCGATCAAGCGTAAGGGGAACCCATGTGCGTCGGTGAGCGGTTTGCCGTTCATCGAATGCGCAAGAATAACTCGATCCTGATTTAATGCGGTGCGCGATAGATATTCCTTATATTCATCGGCGCAATGAAAGAGAATCCCTTTAGCGTTGGGCTGGGGTCGAACGATTTGTTCTAGTTCGTGAATAGAAAACCCAGACCATTGTGCGCGTGCGGACCAGCACTCAACGCATTTCATACGTGAAGATTGGGTGGTTGAGGTGAATGATTTGAAATGTTCCAGCGTGAAAGATTGCGGCGCATCACAAAGTCCGGTTATTTTCAGTTGCCATGTTTTGCCGTTGATGCGGCGCATGGGTTTCCAGAAATTGATGTAGAAATTTTTATATTCTCCCTCACGAGTTTTACCTATGAAATCGGTGCCTTCGTATGTATGAAGTTCTTTTGCATGGGTTGAGCCGCGAAACCAGCTCCAGAAAATGAGAGTGGTGGCCCAGAATCCACGTTGAAGAAAAAGACGGCGGGTAAATTTTTCTAACGTGCGCATCGAAATCCTATAAATGGCAATCGGTTTGATGAAGCAACTAGATTGCGGTCAAATGTTTTGCTGAATTCGTATTCTAGGTGGAAGTTCCAGAGTCCACCACGTGTTATTTTTTTTCCTTCGACTTCGCTTGTTGTCCATTCCCAGACAGAACTTGCCATATCGCGGACGTTATAGGGAGAGACGTCCTTTTTGTTGAGTCCGATCCGACGTTTGATTAGGCCTGAGTGGAAGGGATGCGCTTTTTTTCTTAGCGGTTTGTTACCCCAGGGGTAGAGACGTGCATCTTCTCCACGTGCGGCCTTTTCCCATTCCGCTTCTGTAGGCAACCGTTTGCTCATTTTCAGACAATAAGATTGTGCTTCCTGCCAGGATATATCTGTAACGGGGTGGGGGGCTGCCCCTTTCCAGAAGGGATGCTCAGGGAACTGTATTGCAAATTCTTCGTTGGTGACTTCGTAAATATCTATCCAATAGTTCTCCAGATACATACTGTGTTGCGGTGGGGCGTAGCGGTCACTGTCGTTTCCCATCACAAACGGCCCAGCAGGTATTTCAACCATTTTAGATGAAAAAACAGGGCCGGGGTAAAAAGCCAATGTTATTGATGCCCATGTGAAAAAGGTTTTTACCACGTTATTCATTTCTCCTTTTTTGACAAAACATTATCACAATACAGGTCAGAGGGCAGGTTTTGAATTAATGCATCAAAATTACTGTGTTTATGGTTGACATGTAAAATTGATTTGTTAGTGTTTATATGCTATTGCAGTGATTTCTAGGGATAAGGAATTGCTATGAAAAAAGAAGGGGTAATCCTGAAAGCTGGGATACATGAGTTAACGCTCAAAGAGGTCGAAAAGAAATTTTGTTTTAACGCGCACAGAAAAGCCCTTTTTAAGGGGCTGAAAAAAGTAGTCCGCCATTTAATATCAGTCGGGGCCGGTGATATTTATATTGATGGCAGTTTTACAGGTGATAAAGAGTTTCCCAGCGACATAGACGGTTGTTGGGTGGCCTCTGATGATTTGAAGATGGAAAAGATCGACCCGGTATTGCTGGATTTTTCCGGCAGTCGTAAGAGAATGAAAGAAAAGTTTGGTGTTGATTTCTTTATTGCAGATTGGACTGAATCGGGAAGTGGCGAACCGTTTCTGGAGTTTTTTCAAACGGATCGCGATGGCAATCGTAAGGGAATTGTAAAAATAAAGAGGGAATGACCTAGGGTCATTCAGACTGAGAAAAATGATTAGAAATGAAAAGCAATTTAAAATTACCAAGAGGAAACTGAAAGATTTAGAGAGGTCGTTAAAAGTTTGTGGGGAAGGAAAACACCCGAGCAAAATTATTCGCAAGGCTATGTTGGATTCAATAAAGTCTTTGATGGGCGACCTTGAAAAAGAAATCAAGGAGTATGAAAAGCTGAAGAATAAAAAGGTTCCTACTTTAAATTTTGAGTCTTTGAAAGACCTTCCAGATATTTTGGTGCGTTCTAGGATTTCGCATGGTATGACGCAAAAGCAATTGGCAGATAAGTTGGGTATGCCTGCAACGCAGATTCAACGTTATGAATCTGAGGATTACCGTCGCGTCAGTTTTGGGACTTTGCTGGATATTTCTCGCACATTACAATTGGATTTGGATAAAGGCACGAAAGCCAGAATTGAATATGGTGGTGCATCCAGAAAAACGAAAAAGCCTGTCAAGACAGCATAGTTTTTGCATTAGGTCTGAAAATCTAGAATCAGAGAGAATTTGTCAAGTCTGGATCGCCACATCGCCTTCGGCTCTTCGCGATGACGCGCGGAGGGGCTTACCCCTTCTTGTTAATATGCTCGATGCGATTGTATCGCCTTAAAAGCCCGGACCTATTACCCGCAGCCGGTGGCTGCTATTCCCACTCGATGGTGCCGGGGGGTTTGGAGCTGATGTCGTAGACCACACGGTTGACACCGTGGACTTCGTTGATGATGCGACTGGAAAAGGTGCCGAGTAGTTCGTAGGGCAGGTGTGCCCAGTCGGCTGTCATGCCGTCGGTGCTGGTGACAGCGCGAATGGCAACCACGCTTTCGTAGGTGCGTGAGTCTCCCATAACTCCAACGGTCTTGACCGGGAGTAGCACCGCAAACGATTGCCATAAATCGTTGTAGAGTCCTGCTGCTTTTATTTCTTCAAGAATTATTTTGTCTGCTGCGCAGAGGATGTCGAGTCGCTCTTGGGTAATGTTCCCCAGAATGCGTATGGCCAGTCCCGGTCCGGGGAAAGGTTGGCGGTTGATGATTTCATCGGAGATGCCCATCTCTCTACCCAGTTCGCGGACTTCGTCTTTAAATAATTCGCGGAACGGTTCGAGTAACTTCAGGTTCATCTTTTCCGGCAAGCCGCCGACATTATGATGCGATTTGATAACAGCCGACGGCCCTTTGAATGAGACAGACTCAATCACATCCGGGTAGAGCGTTCCTTGTGCGAGGAAAGTGAAGTTGCCAAGACGTTTTGCTTCTTTTTCAAACACGTCAATGAAGGTGTTGCCGATGGACTTTCTTTTTTGTTCGGGATCGGTCACGCCTGTCAGTTTACTGAGGAATTGGTCGGAGGCATCGATTACATCCAGGTTGATATTGAAATTGTCGCGAAAGGTTTTTTCTACTTTGTCTTTTTCGCCTGTGCGCAGGAGTCCGTTGTCGATAAACAGGCAGTAAAGGTTGTCACCGATGGCCTTGTGGATCAGCACGGCGGTTACTGAAGAGTCGACGCCGCCGCTTAATCCGCAGATTACTTTTTCGTCACCGACTTTTTTGCGGATATCTTCGATCATAAAATCGACTAACGATTCAATTTTCCAGTTGGCAGCGCATTCGCAGATTTTAAAAAGAAAATTTCTTAGAATTGTTTCGCCATCCACGGTATGAACCACTTCTGGATGAAATTGGATGCCGTAAATTTTTGCTATCGGGTTCTCAATGGCTGCCAACGGCGAATTGCCAGTGAAGGCGATGGGCTTGAATTTGTCCGGTAGTTTAGAGATGCGGTCGCCGTGACTCATCCATACGGTGGAGTTGTTTTTAACGCCTTCAAATAGATGTGAAAATTCTTTCAGCATCAATTCTGCGCGACCAAACTCACGATGATCTGAAGGGTGGACCTCTCCTCCTAGAAGATGCGTGATGAGCTGCACGCCATAGCAGATACCTAAAATGGGAATTCCCAATTCAAATAATTTGGGATCGCATAGATGAGAATCTGCATCGAGAACACTTGCAGGCCCTCCTGAAAGAATAATCCCCTTAGGTTTGAATTCGGAAATCTTGTCCAGCGTCATGGTGCAGGGATGTATTTCGCAATACACCTCGCACTCGCGGATTTTGCGGGCGATGTTCTGGGTGTACTGCGACCCAAAATCAAGAACTAGAATTTTTTGTTCGTGCAGTAGGTCTGTCATGCTTTGGGGAGTTTTTTTTGTAAGTCAGTCGATGTAATAATTGGGCGCTTCTTTGGTGACGATCACATCGTGGACATGACTTTCGCGCAGTCCAGAAGAAGTGATTTTAATAAACGAAGCATTTTTTCTTAATTCGTCAATGGAAGCGGCGCCACAATAACCCATCCCGGCGCGCAGTCCCCCGAGTAACTGGTGAACCGTAAATGAAAGGGCCCCTCGGTAGGGGATGCGTGCTTCCACTCCTTCGGGTACCAGTTTGCTTTCGGATAATTCCAGTTCCTGAAAATAACGGTCGCTGGACCCTTGCGACATAGCAGCGATGGAACCCATACCGCGATACTCTTTATAGCTTCTGCCTTGATAAAGAATTTTTTCGCCAGGACTTTCTTCGGTGCCGGCGAATAAAGAGCCGATCATCACCGTGCTGGCTCCGGCGGCGATAGCTTTGGTGACATCGCCGGAGAGCTTGATGCCGCCGTCTGAAATGACAGGGATGTTTTTCTTTTCCGCTACCTTCACACATTCAGCGACTGCCGAAATTTGTGGAACGCCAACACCGCTCACGACCCGTGTGGTGCAAATGGAGCCGGGACCGATTCCCACTTTCACTGCATCGACACCCGCTTTTATCAATGCTGCGGTGCCCTCTGCTGTAGCAACATTGCCGCCAATGATTTGTAATTTTGGAAAGGATTTTTTGATTTCACGTATGGTACTCAAAACTTTTTCGGAGTGGCCGTGTGCGCTGTCAATGACCAGAACATTCAGTCCCACTCGTACCAGGTCTTCAATATGTTCTATCGGGTTCTGAGTTACACCCAGTGCAGCCCCTACCAACAATCTGCCTTTAGAATCTTTTGCGGAATTTGGGAACTGGCCGGATTTTTCAATGTCTTTGATTGTGATCAACCCTTTCAGATGCCCCTTTTTGTCGACCACCAATAATTTTTCGATGCGGTTGTCGTGTAGAATCTCTTTTGATTTTGCAAGAGAAGTACCTTCGGGAATGGTAATCAGGTTGTCTTTGGTCATCAAAGTGCTAATTTTTTTATTAAGGTTGGTTTCAAACCTCAAGTCACGGTTGGTCAATATGCCCACCAGTTTTTTCTTTTGCGTGATGGGGAAACCCTTGATGTTGTATTTTTTCATTACCTGAAGGGCTTCACTGATCTTCTGGTCGGGTTCCAGAGTGATGGGGTCGGGAATCATAACACTTACCGAGCGTTTGACCTTGTCCACCATTTTGCGCTGTCTTTCTGGAGGTAAGTTTCGATGGATGATACCGATTCCCCCTTCCTGTGCCATTGCAATAGCCAGACTCGTTTCGGTGACGGTATCCATCGGTGCGCTGATCAGTGGGCATTTCAGTTTAATTTTTTGGGTCAATCGCGTAGAAACATCCACATTCGCAGGCAAAACCTTGGAATGGGCAGGCAACAATAAAACATCATCAAAAGTCAGGTAGGTCGGGACTTTTTCGGGGTCAATCATAAGTTTTTATAGGGAGAAAATTGCATAAAATGTAAAAAAGCCATACTAGCACGGCTGGACATCTTCTTGCATTAGATTTCTATTGGAATAGGTTAATCCCTTCAGTGGCATAATATAGACCTCTTTAAGCTCTTTTGAACCACCGTGCGCCCTCTGAGATAAGTGAATACAGGTGAGTCGTAAAGAAGCATAAAGCGATTATGAATGAAGTGGCGGGAATTAACCATGCAACCAATAAAGCGACATTAACAAATCCAATTGCCGTAGCTGATTTTGTCAGACTTCTTATTAGGTAGGGCATTGGGAAGGGTGAGAGCATCGAGATGGAATTTAGAAGCACCACGGTAATCAAAAGTGCGTCGGGGGCAAATCCGAAATATTGCGCTGTCAGGAGCGCTAAAAGCAAGTGTCGCATCAGTTCGTTAGTGGGCGACCCGACGCTGTTTTTTTCAGATGCTGTTAATCGAGAGGTGACACGTATTAAGATCACGGATACGGCTATCAAGCTGACAATGCCAAAGGTCATCTCATAGTGAATACCAATCGCTATGACAAAGATTATATGAGCGACGGCATCGCAAACATTGTCCAATGCTGCCCCAAAATGGCTCCTGAGGTTTAGCTTTATAGCAAGGATGCCATCAAGATCATCCATGATGTTGTTGTATATGATCAAGGGGATCAAATATTGAAAGCCGTCTTTAAAAAAGAGAACTGCAAGTGGAAGAACTCCCAGTATGGAAACAATATTGGGTATGTTTTTATAAAGGAATGTCCAAATGAAGGAACTCTTCATCGGATGATAGAACTAGTCTCGTTGCTTGAACTAGATTGAGAATCAGCACGAACCACAAAAAAATGGTTTGTCAGTTCAGGAAAGTCTATCCCCATTGCCGAAGGAATATTTATTATCCAAGGGTTGCCTAAGCGCAGACCCCAGTATGCCAGACGCCCTACCGCCGGAATGATTTGAAGACTCTTTGGTACTGAAGTTTTCCATTTTTTGATGAGTTCACAACCCATTTGCATAAGAGTATAGGGTGCGTTTAAACATGTTTGGGCTACTGTTAGATCGCATTTATTGAACAAGCCGAGATAGTTGGAAACGGAACGGTAGACGGCTTGGTATTCTTCCCCCTCCCGTGTGAGGGTACCATTTCGCACCGTACTTTCCCGGCAGAGGATAATGCCTCCCGGGCTAAGCAATGGTTTTAATTTCTGTAGCAAGGCGACCACATCATTTTCATTGAGATACATCAATAGTCCCCCCAGAAAGATAAGGGAAAATCGACCTTCTGGTTCAAAGGACATTACGTCGCCTTGGATGGGAGTAAAATTTTTGTAGGAAGCGCAACGCTGTACCATACTCTCATACAATGGTGCACTGGCTTCAACGGCAATTACCTTGTTGAACTTCTGCGCAAAAAATTCTGCCCAATAGCCGACACCACTTCCCAAATCCAAGGCGGCTCCCGTGGCATCGATCTTGGCGTTGTGGAGTAGTTGCTGGACAATAGCAGACTCGGCAAGAAAGCGAAAATGCCCTGCATTGGCAGGAAAGCCAAAGCCTTCCATCATATAGGGACCCATGATAGAGGGGGCCGCTTTCTTCCAATAACTATTGACTACCGAATAGTTCAGTTCTTTAGCCGTCGTATCGGTTTTATCGTTCATCAGGATGTCCACTGTTGTTTTTTGGAAGTGCTACTCTAGAAATTAAACGTTGAATCCCACCAGTGGGTTTAATTCCCTGTGGCTTGCACGCCTGTTAAATAAAAATATTTTTGGGATACCCCGTCTGCTTGCGGTGGGGTCGGTCATTTCCAAAATATCTGATTTAGCAAGTTTCGGGATACGCATCCGTTTCTTCGAGCATTCGTTCTGCATTTGCAAGATCAGCAGGTGTGTCAATTTCATACCAACTTTCGGGATCAAAGACAACGCTGTCTATGGAAAGGTTGCCATCGGCTACCATCTCTTTGAAGATCACCTCGTAAAACTCGTTTACTTTGCCAGAAGATATATAAAGCTCTAATCGTTCAACGACTTTTTGCCACGATGACTTTGAGAGGCTGTAAATATTGACTGTTTTATAGTGAGTGCCTTTTGTACATCCGTTCATACCAAAGGCTTGGACTGTGTTCATAGAATCCATGGTTACCGTTGTTCCATTCATCCAGGGTTGCATTGGAGAAACAGCGATTTTATTTGGATAGAGAAGACCTTCCAATTGTGAGGTTTCAAATACAAGGTCGCTTTCGAGCAAAAGAAAAGATTCCTG